>NZ_JALRNG020000033.1:0-76713 GCF_030272875.2 Pseudomonas sp. BJa5 | reverse complement strand
GTGGCCCTGTCTTTTTTCGAACTGGCCTTAAACCCAATCGGGGGGCACGCCCGCTCCTACACATTCCTGTTGGCGGGGGCTGCCCCCGCGATGAAGACGCTATGTAATCAAGCCTTGCGCGCACCCCGCACACCCTGGGCCAGCGCCGAGCACAGCTCGAGCACATCACCCACGGCCTGCTCTGCATTCGCCGCCTGGGCGATCTTGTCGACCAGCGCAGAGCCCACCACCACGCCATCGGACAGCCTGGCAATGGCCGCCGCCTGCTCGGGGGTACGAATGCCGAAGCCAACGCTGATCGGCAGGTCGGTATGCCGGCGCAGGCGCTCGATGGCGCTGCTGACATGTTCGGTGGTCGCCGAACCCGCACCGGTCACACCGGCCACCGAGACGTAGTAGACGAACCCGGAGCTGCGCTCCAGCACGCGCGGCAGGCGCACGTCGTCGGTGGTCGGGGTGGTCAGGCGGATGAAGTCGATGCCGGCAGCCTGGGCCGGGGCGGCCAGTTCGGCGTCGTGCTCAGGCGGCAGGTCGACGATGATCAGGCCGTCCACGCCCGCTTCCCTGGCCTGGGCAACGAACGCTTCGACGCCAAAGCGGTGGATCGGGTTGTAGTAGCCCATCAGCACGATCGGCGTGGTCTGGTTGTCGACGCGGAACTCGCGAACCATCTGCAGGGTTTTCGCCAGGGTCTGGCCGGCATCCAGCGCACGCAGGGTCGCCAGCTGGATGGCCACGCCGTCGGCCATGGGGTCGGTGAACGGCATGCCCAGTTCGATCACATCGGCGCCAGCCGCCGGCAGGCCCTTGAGGATCGCCAGCGAGGCGTCGTAGCCAGGGTCGCCAGCGGTGATGAAGGTGACCAGTGCGGAGCGGCCTTCGGCCTTCAGCTCGGCGAAGCGTTGTTCAAGACGGCTCATGCCTGATTCTCCTGGGCGGCCATATGGCTCATCACGGTTTGCATGTCTTTGTCGCCGCGTCCCGACAGGCACACCACCATCAGGTGATCCTTGGGCAGGGTCGGGGCGCGTTTGATCGCTTCGGCCAGCGCGTGGGAGGACTCCAGGGCCGGAATGATGCCTTCCAGGCGGCAGGTGGTGTGGAACGCAGCCAGGGCTTCGTCGTCGGTGATGCTGACGTACTCGACGCGCTTCACTTCGTGCAGGTAGGCGTGCTCCGGGCCGATACCGGGGTAGTCCAGGCCGGCGGAAATCGAGTGGGCGTCGGTGATCTGGCCGTCGGCGTCCTGCAGCAGGTAGGTGCGGTTGCCGTGCAGCACGCCCGGTACGCCACCGTTGAGGCTGGCGGCATGCTTGTCGGTGTCGACGCCATGGCCACCGGCTTCGACGCCGATGATCTGCACGCTGGCATCGTCGAGGAAGTCATGGAACAGACCCATGGCGTTGGAACCGCCGCCGACGCAGGCGATCAGGCTGTCGGGCAGGCGCCCTTCCTTCTCCTGCAGCTGGGCACGGGTTTCCTTGCCGATGATCGACTGGAAGTCGCGGACCATTGCCGGGTACGGGTGTGGGCCGGCCACGGTGCCGATCAGGTAGAAGGTGTCTTCGACGTTGGTGACCCAGTCGCGCAGGGCTTCGTTCATGGCGTCCTTGAGGGTGCCGGTACCGGCGGTCACCGGCACGATCTCGGCGCCCAGCAGCTTCATGCGGAACACGTTGGCCTGCTGGCGCTCGATGTCGGTGGCGCCCATGTAGATCACGCACGGCAGGCCGAAACGGGCAGCGACGGTGGCGGTGGCCACGCCGTGCATGCCGGCGCCGGTTTCGGCGATCAGGCGCTTCTTGCCCATGCGCTTGGCCAGCAGCACCTGGCCGATGCAGTTGTTCACCTTGTGCGCGCCGGTGTGGTTGAGCTCTTCACGCTTGAAGAAGATCTTGGCGCCGCCGCAGTGCTCGGTCAGGCGTTCGGCGAAGTACAGCGGGTTGGGACGGCCGATGTAGTCGCGCTGGAAGTAGGCCAGCTGTTCGAGGAATTCGGGGTCGGCCTTGGCCGCTTCGTATTCGCGGGCCAGGTCGAGCACCAGCGGCATCAGGGTTTCAGCCACGTAGCGGCCGCCGAATGCGCCAAACAGGCCATTGGCATCGGGGCCGGCGCGGAAGTTGGTCTGGGTCATGGGTCGCTCCAGGGCGTAGTGAAGACAGGAATGGCTTTACTGTAACCACGACAGGCGCGGCTGAAAACCGATAAGATTGCTTCAACATGTCAGGAAAGCTCACACGTCATGCGCCAGGACCTGCCACCCCTCAATGCCCTTCGAGCCTTCGAAGCCACCGCCCGGCTCAACAGCGTCAGTCAGGCAGCCGAGCAGCTGCATGTCACCCATGGCGCGGTGAGCCGACAATTGAAGGTGCTGGAGGAGCACCTGGGCGTGAGCTTGTTCGTCAAGGACGGGCGCGGCATTAAACTCACAGATGCAGGGCTTCGCCTGCGCGATGCCAGCTTCGATGCCTTCGATCGCCTGCGCGGCGTCTGTGCCGAGTTGAGCCAGAGCAGTGCCGATGCGCCTTTCGTGCTCGGCTGCTCGGGCAGCCTGCTGGCGCGCTGGTTCATCCCGCGCCTGGGCCGGCTCAAGGCGGACCTGCCGGAGTTGCGCCTGCACCTGTCTGCCGGTGAGGGCGACCTCGATCCGCGGCGCCCGGGGCTGGATGCCTTGCTGGTGTTCGCCGAGCCGCCCTGGCCTGTCGATATGCAGGTACATGTGCTGGCCCAGGAGCGCATCGGCCCGGTGCTCAGCCCGCACTTTGCCGGTTTCGCCCGTCTGCAACAGGCGCCGGCCGCAGCCTTGCTGGAAGAAACCCTGTTGCAGACTTCGTCGCGTCCGCAAGCCTGGCCCAGCTGGGCACGGCAACAGGGCATCGACCCCGAAGCGTTGCGTTACGGCCAGGATTTCGAGCACCTGTATTATTTGCTGGAAGCGGCGGTGGCCGGTCTTGGCGTGGCTATCGCGCCGCAACCGCTGGTGGCCGACGACCTGCGCGCCGGGCGCCTGGCGGCGCCCTGGGGGTTCTGCCAGACCCAGGCGGCGCTGGCGCTATGGGTGCCGCGGCGCGCCGCAGACGGGCGCGCCGAGCAACTGGCCGGCTGGCTGCGCGCTGAGCTGGCGCGCCAGGCCGATTAATGCTCGCGCCTGCACATCAGGTAGGCGGCCAGCAGGCCAAGGGCACCAATGGCCACGCCGGCGGTGGTCCAGGGATGTTCCTGGGCGTAGTCGCGGGTGGCGAGGCCGGTCTGGCGGGTCCTGGCCTTCACTTCTTCGTAGGCATCGCCCAGCAGGCTGCGCGAGTGACGCAAGGCATTCTCGGCATTGGCCTTGAGTGTCTTGAGGGTTTTGCGCGACTCATCCGAGGCATCGTCCTTGAGACTTTCCAGCGACTTGAGCAGGCTTTCGATCTCCGCTTCCATGCTTTTCAACGTGCGCAGCGAGTGGTTGGCCATGGTGACTCTCCTTCGTGCGGTGAGTGAGCTGTTCTGGTTCCGACTTCATCAGACACGCAAAGTGCATTCGAACTTTAGCCGGGTTTTGCTACTCGCAGGTAAAACAGCCCGGCACTGCTAGTCTCAAAGTTCCCCCCCGAGAATGGAGACGGTTCATGTCGGATCATCACACCTACAAGAAAATCGAATTGGTCGGCTCCTCGCCCAACAGCATCGAAGAGGCGATCAACAATGCCCTGGCCGAGGCCGGCAAGAGCATCAAGCACCTTGAATGGTTCGAGGTGATCGACACCCGTGGCCATATCAAGGACAACAAGGCGGCGCATTTCCAGGTCACCCTCAAGGTGGGCTTCCGCATCGCCAATAGCTGATCCGTGCCGCTGGCTTGCGCGGATCAATTGGGGTACACAGTCCAGAGGCGGCCGGATACGTTCCGGCGCCCCTCTCTACTTTGATCTGAACAAGGAAAGCGATCGATGAAGAAGTTGGCAGTAGCATTGGCTTTGATGGCACTGGCCGGTACCGCCCTGGCGGCCGGCAAGCCTTGTGAAGAATTGAAGAGCGAAATAGCCGCCAAGCTGGATGCCAAGGGCATCACCGGCTACTCGCTGGAAATCATCGACAAGGGTGCAGCCGCAAACGGCAAGGTCGTAGGCACCTGCGAAGGCGGCACCAAGGAAGTCGTCTACAAGCGCGGCTGACCGCCAAAGCCCGCTCCTGTGGGAGCGGGCTTGCCCCGCGAAGGGCCCTCAATCCCCCCTCATCACCTGCGCCAGCAACTCGTACGACCGAATCCGGTCCGCATGCTCATACAGATCGCAGGTAAAGATCAGCTCATCGGCCTGGGTCTGCTCCAGCAGCACTTCCAGTTTGGCGCGGATCTTCTGTGGCCCACCGACCATCGCCAGGCCCAGGAAGCTGCCCACCGCCTCGCGCTCATGGGGCAGCCACAGGCCGTCCATGCTGTGCACCGGAGGTCGCTGCACCAGGCTCTGGCCGCGCATCAGGGCGAGGATGCGCTGGTACACCGAGGTGGCCAGGTAGTCGGCTTGTTCATCGCTGTCGGCAGCGACCAGCGGTACGCCAAGCATGACGTAGGGCTTGTCGAGCACCGCCGAAGGCTGGAAGTGGTCACGGTAGATGCGGATCGCCTCGTGCATGTAGCGCGGGGCAAAGTGCGAGGCGAAGGCGTAGGGCAGTCCGCGCATGCCGGCCAGCTGGGCGCTGAACAGGCTGGAGCCGAGCAGCCAGATTGGCACTTCGGTGCCGTAGCCCGGCACGGCGATGACTTTCTGCTCCGGTGTACGCGGGCCCAGGTAGCGAGTCAGCTCCTCCACATCGTCCGGAAAATCGTCAGCGCTGCCCGAGCGTTCGCGGCGCAGAGCGCGGGCGGTCAACTGGTCGGAGCCCGGTGCACGCCCCAGGCCCAGGTCGATTCGTCCGGGATAGAGGCTGGCCAGGGTGCCGAACTGCTCGGCGATCACCAGGGGTGCATGGTTGGGCAGCATCACGCCGCCTGCTCCGACCCGGATGGTCGAGGTGCCGCCGGCCAGGTAGCTGAGCAACACGGCAGTGGCCGAGCTGGCAATCCCGTCCATGTTGTGATGCTCGGCGACCCAGAAACGGTTGTAGCCGAATTTTTCTACATGCTGTGCCAGGTCCAGCGAGTTGCGCAGCGACTGGGCCGGGCCGCCGTCTGCACGCACCGGTACCAGGTCGAGAGTGGAAAATTTGATGTCCGCGAGTCGCTTCATGGGCAATTGAGCCTCCAGGGCAATCATTGGCCGGCATCGCGCCGTGGCCTTTGCAACTCTGTATGGGCAGATCCCGAGGAATCAATCCCCAGGTCGAACCGGAGCGGGCTTGTTGTGGTCAAATGAGCGTCGGCAGAGCGTCTGCCGTCACAAGGAGTTGTCCCATGATCCGCGTCGCAATCGCTGTACTGGCATCTGTGCTGGCGACCACTGCGCTGGCTGCACCCAAACCCTGCGAAGAGCTCAAGGCCGAGATCGAAGCGAAGATCCAGGCACGCGGGGTGACGTCCTACACCCTGGAGATCGTGCGCAACGATGAGGTCCACGACCAGAACATGGTGGTAGGCAGTTGCGAGGGTGGCACCAAGAAGATCATCTACCAGAAGAATGATCGCTAGGCGTCAGGGCACGCAGAAGATGTCGTTGGATTCTTCGGCCACGACCTTGCGTTGTGCGTCGTAGAGGTAGGCCGAGGGTTGCATGGCCGGTGCCCGGGCTTCCAGGCGATAACGCTGGCCGGCTTCGAAGTGGTCGTAGCGCACTTTCAGGTAGCAGGTGCGCTCCACCGGATCGACCGAGAAACCGCCGGAATACACTTCGAAATCGAAGCGCACGGTCAGCTCGTGCTTGCCGGGAGTGACCTGGAAGAAGCGCCCGTCGTTGAGGCGCTCGCCGTCCAGGCGGTCGGCCATCAGTGTCCTGCCGGGCGTGATGGTGTACAGGTCGATCCAGGCCTGCTTGTTATCGACTGGGGGCAAGGGGCTGGCGCAAGCCCCCAGGGTACTGAGGGCAATCAGCATCATTGGCTGGCGCATGGCAAACTCCCGCTTGCAAGCTTCAAATAACAAGCATAGCGCCATTCGCCCTGATCAGGTGCTTTGACAGCCTGCCGGCTGCCCTTTGCTGACCAGTTTGCCCTCTTCGTCATAGAGCTTGGCCCAGGGGCGGAAGCCAATGCTGCCGGCTTCCAGCTGATAGCGCCCGCCGGCGGCGAAATCCTTGAATTTCACATTCAACTGGCAGTCGCGCCACAGCGGCTCGCTGACCGGACCGATATTGCTCGGAATCACCGGGAACAGGTAGCGCACGGTCAACTCGTGGCTACCGGGCGGCACTTCGAAATAGCGCTTGTCGGCCCAGTCACGGTCGTCCACCTGCAGGGCGTGCAGGGTTTCGTCCGGGCTCGGCGCAAGGTCGATCCAGGCCTGGTTGGGATCGGGGGTTGGCATCAGCAGGCCGGCGCAACCGGACAACAACACAGTAGCGCTAACGACAAGCAGTGTACGCATGGCAAAACTCCAGCCGGGCAGGATAGTCTTGAAGCGGATGAGCTCTTGAGCGGGATGACGGGACGCGGATGCTTCGACTATTTCTTCTGTTACGCTCAAGTTCTGGGGCACTCGACCTTTTTTTACGCCGTTTGGTTCCCCTGTTGCTTGGCGTTCTGCTGAACGGTTGTGTCAGCGTCAGTTACTACAGCCAGCTGGCCACGGGCCAATTGCAGCTTTTGCAGGCGCGCAAGCCGGTGCCTGAGGTGCTGGCCGATCCTGCCACCCCGCCGGCACTGCGTGCGCACCTGGAGCAGGCGGAGCAGGCGCGGGCCTTCGCCAGCGAGCACTTGAAGCTGCCGGACAATCGCAGTTATCGGGTGTATGCCGACATCGGCCGGCCCTTCGTGGTCTGGAACGTGTTTGCCACCCCGGAGTTCTCCCTCGAGGCGAAGAACCACTGCTTTCCCATTGCTGGCTGCGTGGCCTATCGCGGCTACTACAGTCAGGGTGCCGCCCGCGGCGCGGCAGCGTTGCAGAAGCAGCAGGGCCTGGATGTCTACATCGGCGGCGTGGAGGCCTACTCGACCCTGGGCTGGTTCGACGACCCGATCCTCAACACCATGCTGCGCTGGGGCGATGAGCGCCTGGCCACGGTGATCTTCCACGAACTGGCGCATCAACGAGCGTATGTGCGGGACGACACCGCCTTCAACGAATCCTTTGCCACCTTCGTCGAGCAGGAAGGCACGCGCCAATGGCGGGCGGCCCGCGGCCTGGCAGCGAAGAGCGGGGACGACAGCCAGCAACGCGACCAGTTCGTCGGTCTGGTCCTGGCCAGCCGGGAACGGCTGAAAACCTTGTACGCAGCCCCCCTGACTGCGTCAGCCAAGCGCGCGGGCAAACAGGCCGAGTTCGAGCGCCTGCGGCGTGACTACCGGACCCTGCGCAATACCCGGTGGAACGGTGTCGGGCCTTATGACGCCTGGATCAATGCGCCGATGAACAACGCCAAGCTGCTGCCCTTTGGCCTGTACGACCAGTGGGTGCCGGCGTTTGCGGCGTTGTTCGCCCAGGTGGGCGGCGATTGGCAGGCGTTCTACCAGTGTGTTGAAACCTTGGGGCGCTTACCGCTGGAGCAGCGGTCCGAGGCCTTGAAACGCATCGCGGGGCAAGCCCGCTCCTACCCCCGCGATTGAGCCTCTCAAGCCCTCAGAAATGCCCGATGCAGCTCTTCCAGGGTGGCAAAGTGATAAGCCGGCTGCTCGGCCGCCAGTTCCTCATGGCTACCAAACCCGTACCCCACCGCCACCGCTTCCAGGCCATTGCTGCGGGCGCCGATCAGGTCGTGCTTGCGGTCGCCGATCATCAGCGTCTGCGCAGGGTCCAGGGATTCTTCGGCCAGCAGGTGGGCGATCAGCTCGACCTTGTTGGTGCGGGTGCCGTCCAGCTCGCTGCCGTAGATCACCTTGAAGTGGTGGTCGAACTCGAAATGCCGGGCGATCTCACGGGCGAACTCCCAGGGCTTGGATGTCGCGATATACAGCGTCCTGCCCTGCCCGTTCAGCGCCATGAGCAGTTCATGGACACCGTCGAACACCTGGTTTTCATAGAGGCCGGTGACCTTGAAGCGCTCGCGGTAGAAGTTCACAGCGTCCCAGGCCTTGGCCTCGTCGAAGCCGTAGAACTGCATGAAGGCCTGCAGCAAGGGCGGGCCGATGAAATGTTCCAGGCGCGCCAGGTCCGGCTCGTCGATGCCGAGCTTGGCCAGGGCGTACTGGATCGAGCGGGTGATGCCCAGGCGTGGGTCGGTCAGGGTGCCGTCCAGGTCGAAGAGGATGTTTTGCTGATGCATGGTGGTCTCGATAAAGGCTGCGGGCCGGTTCACTCAGGCAGGTGGTAGCCTTCGGCCAGATGCTGGTCCTTGAGTTTGACGTAGTTGCCGGCGCTGTAGGGGAAGAAGGCGCGCTCCTTCTCGGTCAGGGCGCGGGCCTGCTTGACCGGGCTGCCGACGTAGAGAAAGCCGCTTTCCAGGCGTTTACCCGGCGGCACCAGGCTGCCGGCGCCGATGATCACCTCATCCTCGACCACCGCGCCGTCCATGATGGTACTGCCCATGCCCACCAGGATCCGGTTGCCCAGGGTGCAGCCATGGAGCATGACTTTGTGTCCAATGGTTACTTCGTCGCCGATCAGCAGCGGGAAACCGTCCGGGTTGAACGGGCCGGCATGGGTGATGTGCAGCACGCTGCCGTCCTGCACGCTGGTGCGGGCACCGATGCGAATACGGTGCATGTCGCCGCGCACCACCGTCAGCGGCCATACCGAGCTGTCGTCACCGATCTCGACATCGCCCAGCACCACGGCGCTGCGGTCGACGAAGGCGCGCTCGCCCAGGCGGGGCGTGTGGTTGTGGAAACTGCGGATGGCCATGATAGGGGATCTCTTTAGTGGTGATAGGGCTGCGGTCGGCGTCGATTGTAATTAAGATGGTTCAGTGTTTCTTCTGCCAAGGTGTTTAACCGTGAGTGCGACCAACCCGCTACTGCAGTCTTATGACTTGCCGCCCTTCTCGGCGATCCGCGCCGAGCATGTGCAGCCGGCGATTGAACAGATCCTGGCCGACAACCGTACCGCCATTGCCGAGATCCTCAAGACCCAGGGCCAGAACCCGACCTGGGCAGGCCTGATCCTGGCCATGGACGAACTCAACGACCGCCTGGGCGCCGCCTGGAGCCCGGTCAGTCACCTCAATGCCGTGTGCAACAGCGCCGAGCTGCGCGAAGCCTACGAGGCCTGCCTGCCGGCATTGAGCGCGTATTCCACCGAAATGGGCCAGAACCGTGAGCTGTTCCAGGCCTACGAGGCGCTGATCGCCAGCCCCGAGGCTGCCGGCTTCGATGTGGCGCAAAAGACTATTCTCGAACATGCCCTGCGTGATTTCCGCCTGTCGGGTATCGACCTGCCGGCCGACAAGCAGCAGCGCTACGCCGAAGTGCAGAGCAAGCTGAGCGAGCTGGGCAGTCGCTTCTCCAACCAGCTGCTCGACGCCACCCAGGCCTGGACCAAGCATGTCGTGGACGAGGCCGCGCTGGCCGGCCTGACCGATTCGGCCAAGGCGCAGATGGCCGCCGCCGCCCAGGCCAAGGGCCTCGAAGGTTGGCTGATCAGCCTGGAATTCCCCAGCTACTACGCGGTGATGACCTACGCCCAGGACCGTGCCCTGCGTGAAGAGATCTACGCCGCCTACTGCACCCGCGCCTCCGACCAGGGCCCCAATGCCGGCCAGTTCGACAACGGCCCGGTGATGCGCGAGATCCTCGACCTGCGCCAGGAGCTGGCCGAGCTGCTCGGTTACCCCAACTATGCCGAACTGAGCCTGGCGACCAAGATGGCCGAGTCCAGCGATCAGGTGCTGAGCTTCCTGCGCGACCTGGCCCAGCGCAGCAAGCCGTTTGCCACCCAGGACCTGGCCCAGCTCAAGGCCTATGCCGCCGAGCAGGGTTGCCCTGACCTGCAGAGCTGGGACAGCGGCTACTTCGGCGAGAAGCTGCGCGAGCAGCGCTACAGCGTTTCCCAGGAAACCCTGCGTGCCTACTTCCCGATCGACAAGGTGCTGTCCGGCCTGTTCAGCATTGTCCAGCGTCTCTATGGCATCGAAATCAACGAGCTCAAGGGCTTCGATACCTGGCACCCGGACGTGCGCCTGTTCGAAATCAAAGAGCACGGCCATCACGTCGGGCGCTTCTTCTTCGACCTCTATGCCCGCGCCAACAAGCGCGGCGGTGCCTGGATGGACGGCGCCCGCGATCGTCGCCGCGCCGCGGACGGCGAGCTGCAGAGCCCGGTGGCCAACCTGGTGTGCAACTTCACCCCGGCAGCCCCCGGCAAACCGGCGCTGCTGACCCACGATGAAGTCACCACCCTGTTCCACGAGTTCGGTCACGGCCTGCATCACCTGCTGACCCGCATCGAACATGCCGGTGTTTCCGGCATCAACGGCGTGGCCTGGGATGCCGTGGAGCTGCCAAGCCAGTTCATGGAGAACTGGTGCTGGGAGCCCGAAGGCCTGGCGTTGATTTCCGGTCACTACGAAACCGGTGCCGCCCTGCCCCAGGACCTGCTGGAGAAAATGCTCGCGGCGAAGAACTTCCAGTCCGGCCTGATGATGGTCCGCCAGCTGGAGTTCTCGCTGTTCGACTTCGAACTGCATGCCCACCACGGCGATGGCCGCAGTGTGCTGCAAGTGCTCGAAGGCATCCGCGACGAGGTCTCGGTGATGCGCCCGCCGGCGTACAACCGCTTCCCCAACAGCTTTGCGCATATTTTCGCCGGTGGTTACGCGGCGGGTTACTACAGCTACAAGTGGGCTGAAGTGCTCTCGGCCGACGCCTTCTCGCGTTTCGAGGAAGAAGGCGTGCTCAATGCTGAAACCGGTCGCGCGTTCCGCGAAGCCATCCTGGCCCGCGGGGGTTCCCAGGAGCCGATGCTGCTGTTCGTCGACTTCCGTGGCCGTGAGCCGTCAATCGATGCACTCTTGCGCCACAGTGGTCTGAGTGAGGATGCGGCGGCATGAGTGATGCGCCTGTGAACAAGACGAAAAAACGCTTTATCGCCGGGGCGGTCTGCCCGGCGTGCAGCGAGCCGGACAAGCTGATGATGTGGAGCGAAGACAGCGTTCCGCATCGTGAGTGCGTGGCCTGCGGGTTCTCCGACACCCTCAACGAACAGGGGTTGTCGGTGCCCAAGGAACTGGGTACCCGGGTCAACCAGGTGGAGCAGAAGCCGGCTGCGGCGAAGGTGCAGACGGTGCAGTTCTTCCCTAATCCCAAGCTGAAGAAGCCGGCCGAGTAACGGTAACGGCACTCGGGGATTCACTGCCCCGGGTGCCATTTAATTAGTGCCGAAGCGCCCACCGCAGGTTCCAGAGTGATGGTTCCCATCACCCACACTGGAACCGCTATGAACAGTGACAACCCCCTGCTGGCGCACCACGATGATCCGATTGACTACGCCGTAGTGCGCATCGAGCACGTGCGCGCGGCTATCGACCAGCTCATCGCTGACACCCGTATCGCAATCAATACCATCATCGACCACCAGCGTCGCTTGCCGACCTGGGATGGACTGGTGCTGGCCATCGATGCGCTGGATGCGCGCCTCAATAACACCTTGAACAGCATCGTTCCCCTGGGTTTTCGTGCCGAAGGTGAGTGGCAGAAGATTACCTTTGAATGTTGGGACCGGGTCCAGGCGTTTTTCCGGGAAAAACTGCAAAACGTCGAGTTATTGCACCTGTATGAGCGCTTTGCCGCCAGCGCCCATGGCCGCAACCTGGACTGGCATGGCAAGGCGGCGCTGCACCGTACACTCACCGCCTTTCGCCTGTCTGGTGTCCACCTGCCAGCACACCAACGTGCGCGCTTGCAGGCGTTGGAGCAGCAGGTCAGCTCTCTGAACGAGGCATTTTTCATCAACATGAGCCGTTCCAGTGATAACTGGAGCCTGCACATCATGGATGAACAACGCTTGCACGGCATACCTGCGCTCAACAAGGCGGCGATGGCGGCGGCAGCAACGACCAAGGGCCTGGGCGGCTGGCTGATTACCCTGGAGGAGGCCCCCTACCTGGCCGTCATCGAACATGCACAAGACCGGGCCCTGCGTGAGCAACTCTATCGAGCCTACCTGACCCGGGGTGCAAGCGCTGATCCTCAATACGACAATGCTGGCGTGCTCCAGGCCTTGGCCGAAACGAAGCAGGAAAAGGCGCGCTTGCTCGGCTTTGCGTCGTTCCCGCAGTTCAATCTACAACTCAAAGGGGGCGCATCACCCGAGCAGGTCGTGACCTTCCTCGAAGACCTGGCGCGCCAGGCTGGCCCCGGGTTGGAAAGGGAGCGACAGCAATTGCAAGCTGCTGCCCAGCAACAGGGCCTGGTGCAGCCACAGCCCTGGGATGTGGTCTATCTGCGCAAACAGATGGGGCATACACCGCTGAGTGTGTCAGAGGATGATTTGCGTGCCTTCTTCCCCTTGCCTGCAATCGTCAGCGCATTGATCGATCTGGCTCGAAACCTGTTCGGACTGGTGCTGACCCCGGCGTCGGACATCTCCATCTGGGAACCCGGCGTTCTCGCGTTTGAAGCGGTGCAAGACCACGCATTGCTGGGGTACCTCTACATCGATGCCATCGCCAGGGATGGCAAGCCGTCCGAAGCAGCCTGGACCAGTTACTTGCGCAATCGTCATACCGATGCCGACGGGATCTACCATACGTCTGCCGCTGCGTTGTTCACCAGCATTGCTCCGGGCCAGGGCAGTGCCCCACCGCTATTGACCCACCTGGATCTGCGCAAGCTGTTCCACGAGTTCGGTCATGGCCTGCACCACCTGCTGGTGCGGACCGCCAACTATCACCTGTCCGATATACAGAAGCTGGGTCCGGGTGGCTTCGAGATTGCCAGCAAATTGCTTGAGCGCTGGTGCTGGTCTGCGTCATACCTTGCCAGTATTTCGACGCACTTTGAGCGTGGCACGTCGTTGTCGGTGCACACCCTGCAGGCTGTTCTCGATCGGTATCAAGCGCAGGAGCGTCCCAAGCTGGCAGTCGAACTGGCCAAGTCGCTGTTCGATCTCGACCTGCATGGCAGCCCTGACGATGGTCGTGCCGTGCAGCAAAGAGTCGAAGACAGCTTCGGCAAAGCGGGCGCCTGGCCGCTGGCCGCATTTGAACGGCCCATGCATGCCTTCGATCACCTGGTTACCGGTTATGACGTGGGCTACTACGGCTATCTCTGGGCCGATGTCCATGCCTTCGACCTGTTCAGCCGCTTCGAACAGGAAGGTCTGAAGAACCGGGCGACCGGCCTAGCATTGCAGGATGAAGTGTTCGCGCCGGGCGCCGCTCGCCCGATTCGCACAGGTGTCGAAGCGTTTCTCAATCGACCGCTGAGTGCGCTGCCATTCTTGCGCTGGTACGGACTTGCCGACTGAATCCGCCGAGCGGGGCTGGATCATCCCTGTCGGCTGGTTTACTGTATAAAAAAACAGTATCAGGTGCAGTATGGTTGCTCCAGCTCCCCAGCGAGGACGCGGCACGACCCATAATCCTCACAACCGCTTTGCCCCGAGCCACTCGGTGGCCGAAGACGATGGCTGGTACCAGGAAGTGCCCCTGACCCAGGGCACCGAAGTGCGCATGGAGACAGCCAAGAGCATCATTACCCGCAACACCTCACCCGACCTGCCCTTCGACCGCTCGATCAATCCGTATCGCGGTTGCGAACATGGCTGTATCTACTGCTACGCCCGACCCAGCCATGCCTATTGGGACATGTCTCCAGGGCTCGATTTCGAAACCAGGCTGATTGCCAAGACCAATGCCGCTGCTGTCCTGGAGCAGCAATTGAGCAAGCCGGGTTATGTCTGCTCGCCGATCAACCTGGGTTCCAACACCGACCCCTACCAGCCCATCGAACGTGAGCAGCAACTGACCCGGCGTCTGCTGGAAGTACTACTGCGTTACCGTCACCCGGTCACCATCGTCACCAAGGGCTCGCTGATCCTGCGCGATCTGGACCTGCTCAGCGAGCTGGCCCGGCAACGCCTGGTGTCGGTAATGATCAGCCTGACTACGCTCGATGACGAGCTCAAGCGCACCCTCGAACCCCGGGCGGCAGCGCCGAAGGCCAGGTTGCGGGCTATACGCGTGCTCAGTGAGGCAGGCATTGCGGTCGGGGTGCTGTGCTCGCCGATGATCCCGATGATCAACGACAGTGAGCTTGAGCACCTGCTGGAGGCAGCCCGGGACAATGGCGCCCTGAGTGCGGCGTACATGATGTTGCGCCTGCCGCTGGAAGTCGCGCCGCTGTTCGAGCAATGGTTGCAGGATCATTACCCGCAACGTGCCAGCCATGTCCTCAGCCTGATCCGCCAGAGCCGGGGCGGCGAGCTGTACGACAGTCGCTTTGGTGCGCGCATGCGTGGTGAAGGTGTATTCGCCGAGCTGTTGGCGCAGCGTTTCAGCAAGGCCATTCGGCGCCTGGGGCTCAACCGGCGCGAAGGCTACGGGCTCGATTGCAGTGCCTTTTGCCCCCCGGGCCGGCAGATGTCGTTGCTCTGATTTCGGTAGTGGGTATTGGCCATTGATGCTTTTTTGATATTATTGAGATGGCTCTTTGACGCTCTGGAACGCCCGTTCTAGAGCCTCGCAATTCAGTTTGAGTTAAGTTTTTCCGAGTAGTGTAGGAATTCAGTCAACAAATGATGTGATTGTTGGCGCGCGCAGGTCATCCAAAAGTCATGCGCTGTTTGAATCATCAACCCGGTAAAATGGACTTAACCTAAAAAACCGTCAAAGAGGATGAATCATGCCCGTCAAGGACCCATCCAAGGCCGTCCCGGCTGCCCCCGCCGAGAACGCCGATGCCGCCCTGAAGCACATCGTCGACGGCTTCCTGCGGTTTCACCATGAAGTCTTCCCCGAGCAGCAGGAGCTGTTCAAGAAGCTCGCCACCGCGCAAGCGCCTCGTGCGATGTTCATCACCTGCGCCGACTCGCGCATTGTGCCCGAGCTGATTACCCAGAGTTCCCCTGGTGACCTGTTCGTTACCCGTAACGTGGGTAACGTCGTGCCTCCCTACGGGCAGATGAACGGTGGCGTGTCCACTGCCATCGAATATGCCGTGCTGGCCCTGGGCGTGCACCACATCATCATTTGCGGTCACTCCGATTGCGGCGCCATGCGTGCGGTGCTCAACCCCAACAGCCTCGAGAAGATGCCGACGGTCAAGGCCTGGTTGCGTCATGCCGAGGTCGCCCGCACGGTGGTCGAGGACAACTGCTCCTGCGGCAGCGAGCATGAAAGCATGCAGGTGCTGACCAAGGAAAACGTCATCGCCCAGTTGCACCACCTGCGCACCCACCCTTCGGTGGCCTCGCGCCTGGCGGCCGGCCAGCTGCACATCCATGGCTGGATCTACGACATCGAAACCAGCCAGATCGAAGCCTACGACGCCGCAAGCGACCGTTTCCTGCCCCTGGCTGCTGGCCAGCCAATCCCTAGCGCCACCCCGAGAGGCCGCTACTAAGCGTCCCTCGCTTCCCGCAACACGCTGATTGACGGCTGCACCCCACGGGTGCGGCCTGGTCATCGGCTGCCTTGAATTTCCCTGACTGCCTTTGCCAGCCCGCTGGCGGCCTGCGCCTGCCTGTGCGCCAGGGAAGAGTGCTGTCGGCCATTGGAATGGCCGTAAACCTTGAAAGAAGGAGTGACAGGGTGAACACGACACAGATCAAAGCGGCATTGCCGCGCGAATTACTGGCTTCAGTGGTGGTATTCCTGGTTGCCCTGCCCTTGTGCATGGGCATCGCCATTGCCTCGGGCATGCCCCCGGCCAAGGGCCTGATTACCGGGATCATCGGTGGCATCGTGGTCGGTTGGCTGGCCGGCTCGCCCCTGCAGGTCAGCGGCCCGGCGGCGGGCCTGGCGGTGCTGGTGTTCGAGCTGGTGCGCCAGCATGGCGTGGCGATGCTGGGGCCTATCCTGGTGTTGGCGGGGTTGCTGCAACTGCTGGCGGGACGCTTGCGTCTGGGCTGCTGGTTCCGGGTCACGGCGCCCGCCGTGGTCTACGGCATGCTCGCCGGCATCGGTGTGCTGATCGTGTTGTCCCAGGTGCATGTGATGTTCGACCGTGCGCCGCAGCCGTCGGGGCTGGCCAACCTGCTGGGGTTCCCGGCGACCCTGACCCAGGCCTTGCCGCTGCAAAGCCAGGGTAACGGCTGGCAGGCCGGCGCATTGGGGCTCGGTACCATCGCCGTGATGTGGGGATGGGAGCGGTTGCGACCGCAATCGCTGCGCTTTGTACCCGGAGCACTGCTCGGCGTCGCCCTGATGACGGCCATCTGCATCGGCCTGGCATTGCCGGTGAACCGGGTCCAGGTGCCGGCGGACCTGAGCCAGGCCATCGGCTGGTTGCACCCGGCTGACCTGTTCAACCTCGCTGACCCGAACCTGCTGGTCGCCGCCTTTGCCTTGGCCTTCATCGCCAGTGCCGAAACCCTGTTGTCCGCTGCCGCGGTCGATCGCATGCACAACGGCCAGCGCTCGGACTTCGATCGAGAACTGTCAGCCCAGGGGCTGGGGAACATGCTCTGTGGCGTGCTCGGTGCGCTGCCGATGACCGGGGTGATCGTCCGCAGTTCGGCCAATGTCCAGGCCGGCGCCCGGACACGCCTTTCGGCGATTCTGCACGGCGTCTGGTTGCTGGCGTTCGTGGTGGTCCTGAGTAGTGTGCTGCAACAGATCCCGGTGGCGAGCCTGGCGGGTGTGCTGGTCTACACCGGCTTCAAACTGGTCGACTTCACGGCATTCCGTGGCCTGGGCCGCTACGGCCGGATGCCGATGTTCACCTACGCAGCCACGGCGCTGGCAATCATCTTCACCGACCTGTTGACCGGTGTGCTGCTCGGTTTTGCCCTGACCCTGCTCAAGTTGGCGCTCAAGGCCGCACGCTTGAAGATCAGCGTGGCCAGCCTCGATGCGCCCGGACATAGGGAACTGCGCTTGAGCGGCGCGGCGACTTTTCTCAAGGTGCCGGCGCTGGCCCGGGTGCTCGAAGGCATTCCGGCGGGCACAACGCTGCATGTGCCGTTGGCCAACCTCAGCTACATCGATCATTCATGCCTTGAACTGCTCGAGGACTGGGGACGGGCCAATGCGGGCAAGGGGTCGCGCTTGCTGATCGAGCAGCGACGGCTCAAGCGGCGGGTCGAAGGACGCCTGCGCACCACGGTCGGGTTGGGGGCCTGAACTGAAGTGGTGATGCTGCTATCGCGGGGCGAGTCGAGTCGTCGCACCGCCGCTCCCACGTCCTGTGGGAGCCGGCATCGTCGCCGACCGGTATTACGCCGACTGGTCCAGCTCCAGGCCTACGCCCAGTTGCCGCGACAGGCAAGGCCAGCGCTTCCATGCTGCGCCGGTATCCGGGCTGCTGAGTTTCTCGCGGTAGGCTTCGACCGACTCCAGGGCGAAGCTCTCGTCGTCGAGCATTGCGTCCACCGAGTGGTGCACCACTTCATCCAGCTGGTTGGCAAAGTCTTCGCCGATCAGCTGGTGGGCGATCAGGTTGGCCACGGTGGTGTCCAGCGGGATCAGGGGCTGCTGGAAGTGCTTGATGTACAGGTCGTTGACCTCTTCCACCAGGCGATGCGCCAGGTAGGCTTCATCCAGCAGGCAGCCGAGGCCGACATGGCCGTTCATGATTTTCGGTGGTTGCAGGAAGTACTCTTCGGCGATTTTCAGCACCGGTTTGATCTGCGACTCGATGCCGGCCTCGCGGGCCACGGCGTTGGCCGCCTCGAGCAGTTCCGGCACCTGGTCGATGTAGGCGCTGACGAAGCGGGTCAATGCGCCCTGGGCGTCGATTTCCGGTAGCTGGATCGAAGGGTGCAGGTGTGGCAGTTGTTTGATCAGTTGCTCTTTCAGTTGGTCGGTTTCGGTCTCATGTTGATGGGCACGGGTAATCTGCTCGCGCAAAGCGGCGATGTTCATGACAACTCCAGGGAAAAGGCGTGACAAACGGAAGACATAAGGTAGCTCGGTTCTGTCCAGCGTTAAGACGCATTTTGCATAACCGCTGTCTTCTTATATTCATCAATTATATCTAAGTGCCATCATTGTGCTTCATCCCGCGTATTTCGCGGGCTGGCGCGCAAACGTTCAACCTGGCCGGTTTGATTTTTTCGATCGCGTTGCGTGGTCGAGGTCGCTGTCTATACTCCGGTTGAAAGTGATTCGCTGATGAGGCCCGACTGTAGTTCGCAGGGGGCTCGGTCGTCGAAGTTCGCAGTCTTGGCCGCCGTACCCTTAGCCGTAGGTCCACGCCTCCGGGATAACAAGAACGATAAGGGGAACCCGCAATGATGCGACATCCACACGTCTGGATGGGCCTCCTGTTGTGGTCGGTATTCGGTCAGGCCAATGCCGCCTGGACCGTGAACATGGCGCCAGGGGCGACTGAAGTCAGCAACGCAGTGTTCGACCTGCACATGACCATCTTCTGGATCTGCGTGATCATCGGCCTGGTGGTCTTTGGCGCGATGTTCTGGTCGATGATCATTCACCGTCGTTCCACCGGTCAGCAGCCTGCGCATTTCCACGAGCACACCTGGGTCGAGATCATGTGGACGGTGGTGCCGTTCCTGATCCTGGTGGCCATGGCGATCCCGGCGACCAAGACCCTGATCGACATCTACGATGCCAGCGAATCGGACGTCGACATCCAGGTCACCGGCTACCAGTGGAAGTGGCACTACAAGTACCTGGGCCAGGACGTCGAGTTCTTCAGCAACCTGGCCACGCCCGCCGACCAGATCCACAACAAGGCACCCAAGGACGAGCACTACCTGCTCGAAGTCGACCAGCCGCTGGTGCTGCCGGTGGGGGCCAAGGTGCGTTTCCTGGTCACCGCCGCCGACGTGATCCACTCCTGGTGGGTACCGGCCTTCGCGGTCAAGCGCGACGCCATTCCCGGCTTCGTCAACGAAGCCTGGACCCGCATCGAGAAACCCGGCATCTACCGCGGCCAGTGCACCGAGCTGTGCGGCAAGGACCACGGCTTCATGCCGGTGGTGGTCGAGGTCAAGTCCAAGGCCGACTACGACACCTGGCTGGGCGAGCGCAAGGCCGAAGCCGCCAAGCTCAAGGAGCTGACCAGCAAGGACTGGACCCTGCAAGAGCTGGTCGAGCGTGGCGACAAGGTCTATCACACCACTTGCGTGGCCTGTCACCAGGCCGAAGGCCAGGGCCTGCCGCCGATGTTCCCGGCACTCAAGGGCTCGAAGATCGCCACCGGGCCCAAGGAAGATCACCTGGGCATCGTCTTCCACGGCAAGCCGGGCACGGCCATGGCCGCCTTCGGCAAGCAGCTCTCCGAAGTGGATATCGCCGCCGTGGTCACCTACGAGCGCAACGCCTGGGGCAACAACAAGGGCGACATGGTCACGCCGAAGGATGTGCTGGCGCTTAAACAGGCGGAAAGCAAATGAGCGAATTCAGGAGAGAGGACATGAGTGCAGTGATCGACGACCACGGTCATGCCGGCCATGACCACGCCCATGGGCCGGCCAGGGGCCTGATGCGCTGGGTGCTCACCACCAACCACAAAGACATCGGCACCATGTACCTGTGGTTCAGCTTCACCATGTTCCTGCTGGGCGGCTCCTTTGCCATGGTGATCCGCGCCGAGCTGTTCCAGCCCGGCCTGCAGATCGTCCAGCCGGAGTTCTTCAACCAGATGACCACCATGCACGGCCTGGTGATGGTCTTCGGTGCGGTGATGCCGGCCTTCGTCGGCCTGGCCAACTGGATGATCCCGCTGATGATCGGCGCGCCGGACATGGCCTTGCCACGGATGAACAACTTCAGTTTCTGGTTGTTGCCGGCGGCGTTCCTGCTGCTGGTCTCGACCCTGTTCATGCCCGGCGGTGGGCCGAACTTCGGCTGGACCTTCTACGCGCCGCTGTCCACCACCTACGCACCGGAAAGCGTGACCTTCTTCATCTTCGCCATCCACCTGATGGGGATCAGTTCGATCATGGGCGCGATCAACGTGATCGCCACCATCCTCAACCTGCGCGCCCCGGGCATGACCCTGATGAAGATGCCGCTGTTCGTCTGGACCTGGCTGATCACCGCGTTCCTGCTGATCGCGGTGATGCCGGTACTGGCCGGGGTGGTGACCATGATGCTGATGGACATCCACTTCGGCACCAGCTTCTTCAGCGCCGCCGGCGGCGGTGACCCGGTGCTGTTCCAGCATGTGTTCTGGTTCTTCGGCCATCCCGAGGTGTACATCATGATCCTGCCGGCGTTCGGCGCGGTCAGTTCGATCATTCCGGCGTTCTCGCGCAAGCCGCTGTTCGGCTACACCTCGATGGTCTACGCCACCGGGGCGATCGCCTTCCTGTCCTTTATTGTCTGGGCCCACCACATGTTCGTGGTCGGCATCCCGGTGGTCGGCGAGCTGTTCTTCATGTACGCCACCATGCTGATCGCCGTGCCCACCGGGGTGAAGGTGTTCAACTGGGTCAGTACCATGTGGGAAGGCTCGCTGACCTTCGAGACGCCGATGCTGTTCGCCATCGCCTTCGTCATCCTGTTCACCATCGGCGGCTTCTCCGGGCTGATGCTGGCCATCGCCCCGGCGGACTTCCAGTACCACGACACCTACTTCGTGGTCGCCCACTTCCATTACGTGCTGGTACCCGGGGCGATCTTCGGCATCTTCGCCTCGGCCTACTACTGGCTGCCGAAATGGACCGGGCACATGTACGACGAAACCCTGGGCAAGCTGCACTTCTGGTTGTCGTTCATCGGCATGAACATGGCCTTCTTCCCCATGCACTTCGTTGGCCTGGCCGGCATGCCGCGGCGGATTCCCGACTACAACCTGCAGTTTGCCGACTTCAACATGGTCTCCTCGATCGGTGCCTTTACCTTCGGCGCCACGCAGATCTTCTTCCTGTTCATCGTCATCAAGTGCATTCGCGGTGGTGCGCCCGCGCCGGCCAAACCCTGGGATGGCGCCGATGGGTTGGAATGGACGGTGCCTTCACCGGCGCCCTACCACACCTTCCAGACCCCGCCGGACGTGAAATGAACGGCGACCTTCGGAGGATGCAGTCATGAGTGAAGGGATTTCGCTCAAGCGCCTGGTCGTGCGGCTACTGCTGCTGACCGTGGTGATGTTCGCCTTCGGCTTTGCCCTGGTGCCGATCTACGACGTGATGTGCAAGGCCTTCGGCATCAACGGCAAGACCGGCGGGCAGTACCAGGCGACCCAGCAAACCGATCCGGACCGCAGGGTGAAGGTGCAGTTCATGTCGACCAACGCCAGCGACATGGTCTGGGAGTTCCACTCCACCGCCGACCAGATCGACGTCAACCCGGGGGCGGTGAACGAGATGGTGTTCATTGCCCGCAACCCGACGGACAAACCCATGACGGCCCAGGCGATCCCCAGCGTCACCCCGGCCGAGGCGGCAGCGTATTTCCACAAGACCGAATGCTTCTGCTTTACCCAGCAGGTGCTGCAGCCGGGGCAACGCATCGAGATGCCGGTGCGCTTTATCGTCGACCGCGACCTGCCCAGGGACGTGAAACACCTGACGCTGGCTTACACGTTGTTCGATATCACCGCCCGCCACCCGCCGGTTGCACAACTGGCAGGCCAGGACCCACAGGGCGCCCGATAAGGAGAACCGTCAATGGCTTCCCATGAGCACTACTACGTACCGGCGCAAAGCAAGTGGCCGATCATCGCCACGGTCGGCATGTTCATCACGGTGTTTGGCCTGGGTACCTGGTTCAACGACCTCAAGGCCGGTCGCCCCGAGTCTCATGGACCGTGGATCTTCTTCTTCGGTGCCTTGTGCCTGGCCTACATGCTGTTCGGCTGGTTCGGCGCGGTAGTCAAGGAAAGCCGCGCCGGGCTCTACAGCTCGCAACTGGACCGTTCGTTCCGCTGGGGCATGTCCTGGTTCATCTTTTCCGAGGTGATGTTCTTCATCGCCTTCTTCGGCGCGCTGTTCTATGTCCGCAACCTGGCCGGACCGTGGCTGGGGGGCGAAGGCGCCAAGGGCGTGGCGCACATGCTCTGGCCGAACTTCGAGTTTTCCTGGCCGTTGCTCAACACCCCGGATCCGAAGTTGTTTCCGCCGCCCAGGGAAATCATCGATCCCTGGCACCTGCCGCTGATCAACACCATCCTGCTGGTCAGCTCCAGCGTCACCGTGACCATCGCCCACCATGCCCTGCGCAAGGATCACCGCGGCGCACTGAAGTTCTGGCTGGCGCTGACCATTGCCCTGGGCATCAGCTTTTTGGTGCTGCAAGCCTATGAGTATCACGAGGCATACACCAAGCTCGGCCTGACCCTGGGTTCAGGCATCTACGGCGCGACTTTCTTCATGCTCACGGGCTTCCATGGTGCCCACGTGACCATGGGTACCTTGATTCTGTTCGTGATGTTGATGCGCATTCTGCGCGGGCATTTCAACCCCGACAAACACTTTGGCTTCGAGGCGGCCAGCTGGTACTGGCACTTTGTGGATGTGGTCTGGGTGGGGCTATTTATCTTCGTTTACGTGCTGTAGCCGTCGTCAGAACGGTGCGTGGGATACCAACTGGCCGCTGTAGAAGCCCCAGGTGATCAGCGCCAGGGTCAGGGCGGCGAGGCTGACCCGCACGGTCAGGGCCTTGAGCAGGCGGGTGGAGTGTCCGTCGTCCTTGACCAGAAAGAACAGGCCACTGAACAGGCTGGCAATGGTGGCCAGCAGCATCAGGACAATCGCGGCTTTGAGCATGGCGAAACTCCGTGGGGATGCATCGATGACTTTAAGTATAGCGACAGACCATGGGGTGACCGGGTGAAGCCATTTCGCCCCGGTTGGGTGCCGACCCTGGTGGTGTTGATGCTGTTGCCCGGGCTGATCGGCCTGGGCTGCTGGCAGTTGGGGCGTGCCGAACAGAAACGAGCCTTGCTCGCCAGCTATGCCGAGCGCCAGGCCAGCGAACCATTGGGCGCGGTACAGCTGCCTGAATTACAGGACCCGGCTTACCGCCGGGTGCACCTGTTCGGCCAGTTCGATGCCGGGCACAGCCTGCTGCTGGACAACCGCATGCGTGACGGCCAGGTAGGCGTCGAGCTGCTGCAACCCTTTTTCGACCAGGCCAGCGGGCTCTGGCTGCTGGTCAATCGCGGCTGGCTGCCCTGGCCGGATCGACGCCGGCCGGTGCAGTTCAGCACCCCGCCGCAGGCGCTTGGCCTTGCGGCCTGGGTCTATGTCGCTCCCGGCGCCACCTTTCAGCTGCATGCCGATCCCGAAGGCGGCGACTGGCCCAGGCTGCTGACGGCGGTCGATGCCGGTCATCTCTGGCAGCAGCTTTCGCGCGAAGGCTTTGCCCATGAACTACGCCTGGAGGCGGGGCCTGCCAGTTACCGGCTGGACTGGCCGGTGGTCGCCCTGGGCCCGGAAAAACACCTCGGCTACGCCGTGCAATGGTTCGCCCTGGCCGTGGCGCTGGTGCTGCTTTACCTCTACTTCGGCTGGCATAACAACAAGGAGAAACAGCATGGCAGCGGTCAGCAATCCACTCAACATGTCTGAAGGCAAGATGCCTTCCGGGCGGGCGCGGGGGCGCCTGCAACTGATCCTGATCCTGCTGGTGGTGATCGGGCCGATGATCCTGGCGACTGGCATGTACAAGTTCCAGTTCTGGGTGCCGGATAGCCGCAGTTATCACGGCGAGATGATCGGCAACGGCCAGAGCCGCGCCGATCTTGGGGTGAACAGCGCTGAGCAGCGCTGGCAGTTGCTGGTCAGCGCCCCGGGGGACTGTGCCCTGGACTGCCAGCAACTGGTGTACCTGGCCCGGCAGGTCCAGATCGGCCTGGGCCGTGACGCCAGCCGCGCCAGCCATGCCCTGGCCACCGCCCAAGCCGTGGGCAGCGATTACCAGGCCCGGCTCGACCGCGAGTACCCGCAGTTGCAGCGCTACCCACTGGACCTGGGCAAGTACGCTGCAGCCAGCCAGGGCAAACAGGAGGCGCAACTGTGGATCGTCGATCCACACGGCAACCTGGTGCTGCGCTATGACGCCAGGGTCAAGGGCAAGGACCTGCTCAACGACCTGCGCCACCTACTGAAACTGTCCAATATCGGGTAGGACATCGCCATGGCCAGACCTGGATACCGCCTCGCTGTATTCGCCACCCTGCTGGCACTGGTTGTTGTCCTGCTCGGTGCCTACACCCGTCTCACCCACGCCGGGCTGGGCTGCCCGGACTGGCCTGGGTGCTACGGCTTCATCAGCGTGCCCAAGACCGAAGCGCAGCTGGCCCATGCCGAAATGCACTTCCCCGACACTCCGGTGGAGGCGCACAAGGGCCGCAACGAGATGGTCCATCGCTACTTCGCCGGCACCCTGGCGCTGGTGATCACCCTGCTCGCCCTGCAGGCCTGGCGTCGCCATGGGCGTGACGGCCAACCTTATCGCCTGCCCTTGCTGCTGCTTGGCGTGGTGTTCGCCCAGGCGGCCTTCGGCATGTGGACCGTGACCCTCAAGCTGTGGCCACAGGTGGTCACGGCCCATTTGTTGGGCGGCTTTGCCACCTTGAGCCTGTTGTTCCTCCTGAGCCTGCGGTTGTCCCGGGCCTTTGCGCCCCTGCCCAAGCTGCCGCTGAGCGTGCGGCGGGTGGCGGCGCTGGGGCTGTTGGTGGTGATCGGCCAGATCGCCCTGGGCGGCTGGGTCAGCGCCAACTATGCCGCCGTGGCGTGCGTCGATCTGCCGACCTGCCATGGCCAGTGGTGGCCGCAGGCGGACTTCGCCAACGGCTTTCACCTGACCCAGCATATCGGTCCCAATTACCTGGGCGGACAGCTGGACAGTGATGCGCGCACGGCCATCCACATCAGCCATCGGATGGGCGCCCTGCTGGTGACCTGCGTACTGCTGTTGCTGAGCTGGAAGCTGTACCGCCATGGCCTGGGCAAGCTGGCCCGCCTGGTACTGCTGGCACTGGCGGTGCAGGTCGGCCTGGGGATCAGCAATGTAGTGTTTCACCTGCCGCTGGCGGTGGCCGTGGCACACAACGCCGGTGGCGCCCTGCTGCTGCTGAGCATGGTGCTGGTCAATTACCGCATTCGCCTGGTGGCCAGGGCGAAGGCGCGCCGGGTCAGCCAGGGCTGGCGCCTGACGCCGCTCGGCAGTAGCGGTGTCGTTCACTATCTGGGAGATAACTCATGGCGACGCTTCTGAGCGCTAGCAGGCGTCGGGCGGGCTGGCGCGACTACCTGGAGCTGACCAAGCCTAAGGTGGTGGTGCTGATGCTGATCACCTCGCTGGTGGGTATGTTCCTCGCCACCCGCGCCGGCGTGCCCTGGGCTGTGCTGCTGTTCGGCAACCTGGGCATCGCCTGTTGTGCGGCGGGCGCCGCCGTGGTCAATCATGTGGTGGACCGGCGGATCGATGCCTTGATGGCGCGCACCCATAAGCGCCCGCTGGCTGAAGGCCGGGTAGCGCCCGCTGCCGCCCTGACGTTCGCCTTGCTGCTGGCGCTGGCGGGAATGACGCTGTTGCTGCTGTTCACCAACGCCCTCACTGCCTGGCTGACCCTGGCCTCGTTGCTGGGCTATGCGGTGATCTACACCGGCTTTCTCAAGCGCGCCACGCCGCAGAACATCGTGATTGGCGGCCTGGCCGGTGCGGCGCCGCCGCTGCTGGGTTGGGTGGCGGTCAGCGGCCACATCAGCGCCGAGCCCTTGCTGCTGGTGCTGATCATCTTCGCCTGGACCCCGCCGCACTTCTGGGCCCTGGCCATCCACCGCAAGGAGGAGTACGCCAAGGCGGACATCCCGATGCTGCCGGTGACCCACGGCGAGCATTACACCAAGGTGCACATCCTGCTTTATACCCTGGTACTGCTGGCGGTCAGCCTGCTGCCCTTTGCCATCCACATGAGCGGGCCGCTCTACCTGGCCTGTGCGCTGCTGCTGGGCGTGCGCTTCCTGCAATGGGCCTGGGTGTTGTACCGTGGCAGCAGGCCGCACGCGGCGATCAAGACCTTCAAGTACTCGATCTGGTACCTGTTGCTGTTGTTCATCGCGCTGCTTGTAGACCACTACCTACTGTTGAACCTATGACTCGAACCCAGAAAACCGTCTTCATCCTCGTTGCCCTGGTCGCTGTGATCCTGGGGCTTACCGTCAACAAGGTGCTCAATGGTCGTAGCGAAGGCAATCCGACCGAGCTGATCGATGCCGGCATCATCCTGCTGCCGCAGAGCCGCACCGTGCCGAGCCTGGAGATGACCGACGAGAAGGGCCAGGCCGTCGCCGTGGATGAGCTCAAGGGCAAGTGGTCGTTGCTGTTCTTCGGCTACACCTTCTGCCCGGACATCTGCCCGACCACCCTGGCGCAATTGCGTCAGGTGAAGAGCGAGCTGCCTAAAGAAGCAGTGGATCGCCTGCAGGTGGTGCTGGTGAGTGTCGACCCGAACCGCGATACCCCGGCGCAGCTGCAGCAGTACCTGGGCTATTTCGACAAGGATTTCCGTGGCCTGACAGGCTCTTTGGAGACCATCCAGAAACTGGCCAACGCGGTGAGCATCCCGTTTATTCCGGCCGACACCAGCAAGCCGAACTACACGGTCGATCACAGTGGCAACCTGGCCGTGATCGGCCCGGATGGCAAGCAGCGGGGGTTTATTCGCGCGCCGTTCAACAATCAGAAGCTGGTGGCCCAGCTGCCTGTGTTGCTTAAGCGGGATTGAATGCATCGCGGGGCAAGCCCGCTCCTACAGATCACCTGTGGGAGCGGGCTTGCCCCGCGATTGGAACTACTTAGAACGCCGGCTTGACCGCGCCCTTGTACTTCTCTTCGATGAACTTCTTCACTTCCGGGGTGTGCAGGGCTGCAACCAGCTTCTTCACAGCCTCCGCATCCTTGTTGTCTTCACGGGTGACCAGGATGTTCACGTAAGGCGAGTCGCTGCCTTCGATGACCAGGGCATCCTTGCTCGGATCCAGCTTGGCTTCCAGCGCATAGTTGGTGTTGATCAGCGCCAGGTCGACCTGGGTCAGCACACGTGGAATGGTGGCTGCTTCCAACTCACGGAACTTGAGGTTCTTGCCGTTCGCGGCGATGTCTTTGACCCCGGACAGGATGTTGGTGTTGTCCTTGAGCTTGATCACACCGGCCTTGTCCAGCAGCAGCAAGGCACGGCCGCCGTTGGTGGCATCGTTGGGGATGACCACGGTGGCGGTCGATGGCAGCTCATCGAGCTTCTTGAACTTGCTCGAGTAGGCGCCCAGGGGCTCCAGGTGCACGCCGGCAACGCTGACCAGGTGGGTGCCCTTGGCCTTGTTGAATTCATCCAGGTACGGCTGGTGCTGGAAGAAGTTGGCGTCCAGGCGCTTCTCGGCCACCTGCACGTTCGGCTGGATGTAGTCGGTGAACACTTTCACCTTCAACTCCACGCCCTCTTTGGCCAGGACCGGTTTGACGAACTCGAGGATCTCGGCGTGTGGCACCGGGGTGGCGGCCACGGTCAGGGTCTCGGCCTGGGCCGAGAAGGCCGCGGCGGCGGCGACAACAGCAAGCAGCTTTTTCATCAAATCACTCCTTGTGAGGGCCGATCCGGCCCCCGGCCCACGGGGTTACTTACGGGAAAAATGCACGACCAGTTTGTCGCCCACGCTCTGCAGCACTTGAACCAGTATCAGCAGCAGGACCACGGTGACCACCATGACGTCGGTCTGGAAACGCTGGTAGCCGAAGCGGATCGCCAGGTCGCCCAGGCCGCCGGCACCCACCACACCGGCCATGGCGGTGTACGACACCAGGGTAATGGCGGTGACGGTGATGGCGGCGAAGATGCCCGGACGGGCTTCAGGCAGCAAGGCGTTCATGATGATCTGCCGGGTGCTGGCGCCCATCGACTGGGTGGCTTCGATGATGCCGCGGTCCACTTCGCGCAGGGCGGTTTCCACCAGGCGCGCGAAGAATGGCGTGGCCCCTACCACCAGCGGTGGAATGGCGCCGGCGACCCCCAGCGAGGTGCCGGTGATCAGCACGGTGAACGGAATCATCACGATCAGCAGGATGATGAACGGCAGCGAGCGCAGCACGTTGACCACCAGCGACAGCAGCGCATACACGCCTTTCTGTTCGAACAACTGGCGCGGACCGCAGAGGAACAGCAGCACGCCCAGCGGCAGGCCGAGCAGCACCGTGAACAACAGCGAGCCGAACAGCATGATCATGGTGTCGATGGTAGCCAGCCAGATTTCGGCCCAGTCGACGTTGGCAAAGAAACTCAAGGCGTCCATCAACGCAGTACCTCCATATGAACATCAGCCGCCGTGAAGCGGGCGAAGGCCGCTTCCATGTCGCCGCCAGTGACGGCCAGGGTCAGCTGCCCATACGGGGTGTCTTTGATGCGGTCGATACGACCGGCAAGGATGCTGTAGTCCACGCCGGTTTCGCGGGCAACGGTGCCCAGCAGCGGCGCGTAGGTGGAATCGCCCTGGAAGGTCAGGCGCACGATGCGCCCTGGTACATGGGCGAAGTCGTCGCGTTGTTCGTCTTCGTCGATCTGCTCGTCTTCCTGGACGAAACGCTTGGTGGTCGGGTGTTGTGGATGCAGGAACACATCGGCTACCGGCCCCTGTTCGACGATCTGTCCGGCATCCATCACTGCCACGCGGTCACAGACCCGGCGGATCACGTCCATTTCATGGGTGATCAGCACGATGGTCAGCTTCAGTTCGCGGTTGATCTCGGCCAGCAGCTGCAACACTTGTCCAGTGGTTTGTGGATCGAGGGCGCTGGTGGCTTCGTCGCAGAGCAGGATCTTCGGCTTGGTGGCCAGGGCGCGGGCAATGCCGACGCGCTGCTTCTGGCCGCCCGACAGCTGGGCCGGATACTTTTTGGCGTGGTCGGACAGGCCGACCCGGGCCAGCAATTCGCTGACGCGGGTGTCGATGTCCTTGCGCGACAGCTCGCCCGCCAGGACCAGGGGCAAGGCGACGTTGTCGGCCACGGTCTTGGAGGCCAGCAGGTTGAAGTGCTGGAAGATCATCCCGACCTGTTGGCGGAAGCGCCGCAGGTCATTGGCGTTGAAAGCGGTGACATCTTCACCGTCGACGATGATCTTGCCGCCGCTTGGGGCTTCCAGGCGGTTGATCAGGCGCAGCAGGGTACTTTTACCGGCACCGGAGTGGCCGATCAGCCCGAACACCTGGCCGTCTTCGACGCTCAGGTTGGTCGGGTGCAGCGCGGGGATGTCCCTACCGGCGACGCGGTAGGTTTTATGTACATTTTGAAACTCGATCACGTAGCGAACCTTGTGGGGCGCATGGAATTTGGGTCAGCGGTTAGCCGGGGGGCGCATTTTAGCCTGTTCGTATAGAGGTTCTTAGCATTTATTTCGCAATTGACCAATGCTGCGGGAATAACGCGATCAGTGGTCGAAACCGGGCATAAAAGCTGGAATATGCGCTGCGGGTGCCCGCCGGGCACCCGGTCGCTCAGGGCTGGCGTGGCACCAGGACCACCTGGGCAGGCTGGTTGCGCTGGATTTTGTGGGTTTGCTGCAAGGCGAACTCGCTGTCGAGCTTGTTCACCCGCTTGCCCAGCAGGGTCTTGAGCCAGGGGGCATCATCCTTGCGCGGTACCTGGAACACCACGTCGCACTGAAAATTCACCACATCGCTGGCGATGGCGTCGAGTTGCTTGCGTAACTCGGCAATGTTGCGGGTTTTCAGCGCAACGACGGTGCTGGGCGCGCTGGGGTCGATCACCTTGGCGCGCGGTTTGGCTTCGGCGGCCTTCAGGGCGGCTTCGGCCTTTTCCAGTTCGGCCTTGCGGGCCTGGGCAATGGCGCCGTTGACGCCGCCAGTCAAGGCCGGGGCCTTGGGCATCAGGGCACGGGCGCGGCTCAGGGCGGTGGCGGCAGCATTGACGTCACCCTTTTGCAGAACCATCTGGCTGCGTTGCAGGTAGGCTTCGGCCAACTGCCGCTGGTGCTGCTCGACCCGGCTGTCATTGGGGTACTGGGCTTGCAGGGCAGCCAGCTGGTCTTCGGCGGTGGCCAGCTCGTTGCTGGCGATGCTTTGCTCCAGCTGCTGCCAGGCATCGGCCTGGGCAGGTGTGGCGGCGTTGTCGACCGGAGCGCTGGAACATGCGGCCAGGATCAGGGAAAACGCGGCAAGGAGCAGATAACGGGAGGCGAAACGCTTCATTCCTGCGACTCTCTAATTGCGCAAAAAAGCGAGCAAGTCTACACCCAGTCCGCAGACTCAGGAATAACTCTTCAGGGCCCTGCACAATTTAAATGTCGCAGGGTGCGACCGACCGGGTCGCACCCTGGGCATCAGCGCCGGGGCAAGGCCAGGCTCAGCAAGAATAGCACCGCCGCACAGACCACGATCGACGGGCCGGCCGGAGTGTCCTTGAACCACGACAGCGCCAGGCCGCCACACACTGCCGTCACCCCCAGCAGGCTGGCGCCCAGGGCCATCTGCTCGGGGGAGCGGGCGTGGCGTTGCGCCGCGGCGGCCGGAATGATCAGCAGCGAGGTGATCAGCAACACCCCGACGATCTTCATGGCCACGGCGATCACCACGGCAATCAACAGCATCAGCGCCAGGCGCAGGGCCGTTACCGGCAGGCCTTCGACCATGGCCAGTTCTTCGTGCACAGTCACCGCCAGCAGCGGGCGCCAGAGCACCACCAGCAACAACAGGACCGCGGCGCTGCCGCCGAGGATCCAGGCCAGGTCACCGGGGCTGATCGCCAGCAGGTCGCCGAACAGGTAGGCCATCAGGTCGATGCGCACATCGTGCATGAAGCTCAGTACCACCAACCCGAGCGACAGGGTGCTGGGGGCAAGAATCCCCAGCAGGGTGTCGGAGGCCAGTGGCTGGCGCTGTTGCAGGGTAACCAGCAGGATCGCCAGCAGCAGGCAGCCGACCGTCACCGCCAGGGCCGGGCTGATATCCAGCATGAAACCCAGGGCCACCCCCAACAAGGCGGCATGGGACAGGGTGTCACCGAAATAGGCCATGCGCCGCCAGACCACGAAAGACCCCAGGGGACCGGCGACCAGGGCCAGGGCCAGGCCTGCGAGCAGGGCGTAAAGCAGGAAATCAGCCATGCTTGCAGTGTTCTCCGTGTACATGTCCGCCCTGGGCGGGCGCAATCACCGACCCGTGCAGGTCGTGGGTGTGGTCGTGATGGTGGTGGTAGATCGCCAGGCTCGGCGCGTTATTGCCGAACAGCTCGACGAAGGCGGGGTCGCCGCTGACCTGTTCCGGATGGCCGGAGCAGCAGACATGACGGTTCAGGCAGACCACCTGGTCGGTAGTGCTCATCACCAGGTGCAGGTCGTGGGACACCATCAGCACGCCGCAACCGTGGCGGTCGCGCAGGCGGGTGATCAGGCTGTACAGCTCGGCCTGGCCGGCCACGTCGACACCCTGCACCGGCTCGTCGAGCACCAGCAACTCAGGTTCGCGCAGCAGCGCCCGGGCCAGCAGCACCCGTTGCATCTCGCCACCGGAAATCCCCTGGATCGGGCTGTCGATCACCTGTTCGGCGCCGACTTCGCCCAGTGCCGCCAGGGCCGCGGCGCGATCGACGCCGGGGACCAGGCGCAGGAAGCGCAGGACCGAAAGCGGCAAGGTGGCGTCCACCTGCAGCTTTTGCGGCATGTAGCCGATGCGCAGGCGTGGCTTGCGCCAGACCTTGCCGGTATGGGGCTTGAGCAGGCCGAGCACGGCGCGCACCAGGGTCGTCTTGCCGGCGCCGTTGGGGCCGATCAGGGTGACGATCTGCCCGGGCTCGACCGCAAGGTCGATGCTGTCGAGCACCGCCTGCCCGGCGAACGCCACGCCGACCTGTTCGAGGCGAATCAATGCAGTGCTCATCCGGCGCTCCGGCAGTTGCCGCACAGGCCGACCACTTCGACGGTCTGCGCCTCGACGCTGAAATCGACTTCCTTGGCGCTGGCGACAATGGCGTTGCTGATGCTGGTCTGCTCCAGTTCGATCGCCACGTGGCACGCCCGGCAGATCAGGAACTGCCCCTGGTGGGCGTGCTCCGGGTGACTGCAGCCGATGAAGGCGTTGAGCGAAGCGATGCGGTGCACCAGGCTGTTCTCCAGGAGAAAGTCCAGGGCCCGATAAACGGTCGGCGGCGCAGCGCGGCGGCCGTCCTGTTCGCTCAGCACGGCGAGGATGTCATAGGCGCCCAGCGGTTTATGGCTCTGCCAGACCAGTTCCAGCACGCGACGGCGCAAGGCGGTCAGGCGCAGGCCCTGGCGTGCGCACAGGGCGTCGGCCTCGGCCAGGGCGCTGTGCACGCAATGGGAGTGGTCGTGGGGGCGGTTGGCCAGCGGGGTTTTAGGCATGGGCGGCGACGGTTCTGATTAGAGACGTTATTATATTACCTGTTCCTGCCCTTTTGAGTGGTCATCGTGTCCCGATTTTTTGCCCTTTTTGTCGCTTTTATCGCCACCTTGGTGATGGCCCAGGCACAGGCCGAGGTCCGTGTACTTACCAGCATCAAACCCCTGCAACAGATCGCGGCGGCGGTCCAGGACGGTGTCGGCAGCCCTGAAGTGCTGCTGCCACCGGGCGCTTCGCCGCATCACTATGCCCTGCGCCCATCCGACGTGCGCAGGGTCAGCGACGCGCAGCTGTTGTACTGGATCGGCCCGGACATGGAAGGCTTCCTGCCGCGCGTGCTCAAGGGCCGCGACAAGCCCAGCGTTGCCGTGCAGGACTTGCCCGGCCTGTCGCTGCGTCACTTCGGCGAAGACAGCCACGCCCACGATCATGACCATGATGACGACGCCGGCGAGCATGACCACGACCATCGCCCCGGCAGCCTGGACGCCCACCTGTGGCTGTCGACGGTCAATGCCCGGGTGATTGCAGCCAAGATGGCCGGCGACCTGAGTGCGGCGGATCCGGCCAATGCGGCCCGCTACCAGGGCAACCTCAAGGCATTCAACGAGCGCCTGGATGCCCTGGACCTGCGGCTGAAGCAGCGTATGGCCGGCATCAGCGCCAAGCCCTACTTCGTGTTCCATGAAGCCTTCGACTACTTCGAGGCGGCCTATGGGCTCAAGCACGCCGGTGTGTTCAGCGTGGCCGCCGAAGTGCAGCCCGGCGCCCAGCACGTGGCGGCCATGCGCAAGCGCCTGCAGGAAGTGGGCAAGACTTGTGTGTTCAGTGAGCCGCCGCTGCGTCCGCGCCTGGCCGAGACCCTCACGGCAGGTTTGCCGGTGACCCTGGCGGAGCTGGATGCACTGGGGGGAACGGCGCCAGCCAGTGCTCAAGGCTATGAGCAATTGCTGGAGAAGCTGGGCAATGACCTGGCGGGGTGCCTGGAGCAGTTGTAGCGTCTCTATCGCGGGGCAAGCCCGCTCCTACAACGCTGTAGGAGCGGGCTTGCCCCGCGATGCGTTGCAATCCTTACAACGCAAACGGCAGAGCGATTTCCACCTGCTGGCGCGCCGCCAGGCGCACTTCAAAGTCAGCCGGATCGTGAATCAACACGTCCATCCCGGCAAACGACTCGGCCGCGATCAACCGCGACAGCCAGAACCGTACGCAGGCAATGCGCAGCATCACCGGCCACAGGTGGGCTTCTGCCGAAGTGAACGGACGCAGCGCGGCATAGGCCCCCAGCAGCGCTCGCGCCCGTGGGCCGTCGATGCGCCCTTCCGCGTCGCAGCACCAGTCGTTGAGGGTGATGGCAAGGTCATAGAGCATCGGCCCGGAGCAGGCGTTGTAGAAGTCGATCAGGCCGGTCAGGTGGGTGCCTTCGAACAGCACGTTGTCGCGGAACAGGTCGGCATGCAGGTTGGACCGTGGCAGCGCCATGATCTGCGCCTTGTGCTCGGCGATCTCGTCCAGGCAGCCCTGCAGCAGCTGGCGCTGTGCCTGGCCCAGGCGCGGCATCAGTTCGGCGCCGGTCTCCAGCATCCAGTCCAGGCCGCGATCGGTCTTGCGTTCCAGAACCTTGTCGCGGGTCGCCAGGTGCAGGTGGCCGAGCAGTTCGCCGATCTGCACGCAGTGCTGGTTGTTGACGTCCTTGATGTGCTTGCCGGGCAGGCGCGGTTGCAGCAGCGCCGGCTTGCCGGCCAGTTCGCGCAGGGCCACGCCGTCGGTACCGCGCAGGGCGTAGGGCACCGGCAGGTCGGCTTCGTGCAGCACATCCAGCAGCTCGATGAAGAACGGCAGGTCCTGGATCGGCCCGCGTTCGACCAGTGTCAGCACGAACTCCCCCTGTTCCAGGCTGACAAAGAAGTTGCTGTTCTCGGTACCGGCGGCAATGCCCTGGAAGTCCCGCAGGCGACCCAGGCCGTACGGCGCCAGAAAGGTTTCCAGCTCAGGCCGGGTCAGGGGGGTGAAGACTGACATGATCAAAAATTGCCCATACGGGCACTTCTGCAGGGAAGTGCCAGGTTGATATTAAGGGTACGCCTTACCACTCGAAGATTTTCCACGAGGGGATCAGCATGTCCGGCTGGTCGGAGCGGATGAAGTTGCCCTCCGAACCGTCGGCGCGTACCAGGAAATAAGGTTTGCCGCCTTTTGGGGTGACCTTGATTGCATACAGGAAGCCATTTTGCCGGTATTCCTGGATGGTTTTGTCGCCTTCCGTGCGAATGGTTACTTCCGGATCAGCCGATGGCGCGTCATCCGCCGCCAGGGTGACGACCGGAGTGACTGCCAACAGGCCCAGCAGCAACAGGCGATTTAGTGTGCGCATGATAACCTTGTCCCTTTGTCGTCAATGTTCCGGACATTCTAGCGCCGGGCCCGTCGAAAAGGTTGATTCTGCTCATGAGCCAAGCTCCCCTCGTCCTGGTGGACGGTTCCTCATACCTCTACCGCGCCTTTCACGCGTTGCCGCCGCTGACCACCTCCAAGGGCATGCCGACCGGTGCGGTCAAAGGCGTGCTGAACATGCTCAAGAGTTTGCGCAAGCAGTACCCGGACAGCCTGTTCGCCGTGGTGTTCGACGCCAAGGGCGGCACCTTCCGTGACGAGATGTTCGCCGAGTACAAGGCCAACCGGCCGAGCATGCCCGACGATCTGCGCGTACAGATCGAGCCGTTGCACGCCAGCGTGCGTGCCCTGGGCTACCCGCTGCTGTGCGTCGAAGGGGTGGAGGCCGACGACGTAATCGGCACCCTGGCCCGCAGCAGTGCCGCCGCCGGACGCCCGGTGATCATCTCCACCGGCGACAAGGACATGGCGCAGTTGGTCGACGGCCACATTACGCTGGTCAACACCATGACCGGTAGCGTGCTCGATGTGCCTGGCGTGCACGAGAAATTCGGCGTCGGTCCTGAACACATCATCGATTTCCTCGCCCTGATGGGCGACAAGGTCGACAACATTCCGGGCGTGCCGGGCGTCGGCGAGAAGACCGCCGTTGGCCTGCTGACCGGTATCGGTGGCGGTCTGCGCGATCTGTACGAGAACCTCGACAAAGTGCCGGGCCTGGCCATTCGCGGTGCCAAGACCCTGCCGGCCAAGCTTGAGGAACACCGTGACGCGGCATTCCTGTCCTATGAGCTGGCGACCATCAAGGTCGACGTGCCGCTGGAGGTTGAGGTCGACGCGCTGGTGTGCGGCGAGCCGGACCGCGATGCGCTGCTGGCGCTGTACACGGAGATGGAGTTCAAGAGCTGGATCGACGAAGTGCAGCGCGATGCCAAGCGTGCCGGCCAGGAGATCGTTGCCGACGAGCCGCAGGAAACGGTCGAGGCGAAGTACGAAACCATCCTCGACCAGGCCCGCTTCGACGCCTGGCTGGAAAAGCTGCGCGCCGCCCCGCTGTTCGCCTTCGACACCGAAACCACCGGGCTGGATGCCCAGCAGGCGCAACTGGTCGGTCTGTCGTTCGCAGTGCAGGCCCATGAGGCCGCCTACGTGCCGCTGACCCACAGCTACATGGGCGTGCCCGAGCAGCTGGACCGCGACAGCGTGCTGCTGGCGCTCAAGCCGCTGCTGGAAGACCCGAACAAGCTCAAGGTCGGGCAGAACGCCAAGTACGACATGAACATCCTCGCCAACTGTGCCATCGGTGGCGATATCGCCAATGGCATCCAGATGCGCGGCGTGGCCTACGACACCATGCTCGAGTCCTACGTGCTCGACTCCACGGCCACCCGCCACGACATGGACAGCCTGGCGCTCAAGTACCTGAACCACACCACCATCGGCTTCCAGGATATCGCCGGCAAGGGCGCCAAGCAGCTGACCTTCGACCAGATCACCCTGGAGCAGGCCGGCCCCTATGCCGCCGAAGACGCCGACGTGACCCTGCGCCTGCATCAGGTGTTGCAGCAGAAGCTGGCCAAGGTCCCGAGCGTGCTGCCGGTGCTGAACGACATCGAAATACCGCTGGTGCCGGTGCTGGCCAAGATCGAGCGCCAGGGCGCACTGGTCGATGCCAAGCTGCTTGGCGTGCAGAGCGTGGAGCTTGGCGACAAGCTGGTGGAGCTGGAGCGTGAAGCCTTCGAGATCGCCGGCGAGGAATTCAACCTCGGCTCACCCAAGCAACTGGGCGTGATCCTCTATGAAAAGCTCGGCATGCCGGTGCTCAATAAAACCGCCAAGGGCCAGGCCTCCACCGCCGAAGCCGTGCTGGCGGAGCTGGCCGACATGGACTTCCCGCTGCCCAAGGTGCTGATGCAGTACCGTTCGCTGAGCAAGCTCAAGAGCACCTACACCGATCGCCTGCCGGAGCAGATCAACCCGCGTACCGGGCGTATCCATACGTCCTACCAGCAGGCGGTGGCGGCCACGGGCCGTCTGTCGTCCAGCGACCCGAACCTGCAGAACATTCCGATCCGTACCGCCGAAGGCCGGCGGATCCGCCAGGCCTTCATCGCCGCCCCCGGCTACAAGCTGCTGGCGGCGGACTATTCGCAGATCGAACTGCGCATCATGGCCCACCTGGCCAAGGATGAGGGCTTGTTGCACGCCTTCCGCAACAACCTGGACGTGCACCGGGCTACTGCGGCCGAGGTGTTCGGCGTCGAACTGGCCGATGTCACCACCGACCAGCGGCGTAGCGCCAAGGCGATCAACTTCGGTCTGATCTATGGCATGAGTGCCTTCGGCCTGGCCAAGCAGATCGGCGTGGACCGCAAGCAGTCCCAGGCCTACATCGACCGCTACTTCGCCCGTTATCCGGGCGTGCTAGCCTACATGGAGCGCACCCGCGCCCAGGCCGCCGAGCAAGGATTCGTCGAGACCCTGTTCGGTCGCCGGCTGTACCTGCCGGATATCAACGCGAAGAACCCGGCCCTGCGCAAAGGCGCCGAACGCACGGCCATCAACGCGCCGATGCAGGGCACCGCAGCCGATATCATCAAGCGGGCCATGGTGGCGGTGGACAACTGGTTGACTGAGTCGGGCCTGGATGCCCGGGTGATCCTGCAGGTGCACGACGAACTGGTGCTGGAGGTGCGCGAAGACCTGGTCGAGCAGGTGCGTGAACAAATTCGTCCGCACATGAGCAATGCGGCACAACTCGATGTTCCGCTGCTGGTGGAAGTCGGTGTGGGAGCGAATTGGGACGAAGCGCATTAAAAATGCGGCTAACTGCCGGGAAAAGCTGCGGCATATCGTCGCGGCTTTTCAGCCCTTATGGCGCGTCGGCGTCAGAAATTTACCGTCTATCGCAAATAGTTTCTAAACGCCCGGAACTAATTTGATGAACCACGACTCAGAGTAACTGAATGGCTGGTGAAGCCCTTCGATGCTCCTATGTTGTGTTAAGTGTTGGCAGATATCTGGACCCCGCCCTAGCGGTCCGGAACTTGAACCCCGAACTTCCCCCTCCCCATACGAAGTCCGGGGTTTTTTTTGCCCGGCGTTTGCCGGGCAGCCCTTATTCGGCGGGCTTGTCAGGCAGTTCCATCCAGTTGGCCAGCACGCCGTAGGCCTCTTCCACGCCCTGGCGCTTGGGCGCCGAGAACAGCTGGATGGTCACGGCATCGCCCCAGCCCTTGCGGATTTCTGACTGCACCTTGAGCAGGGTGTTCTTGGCTGCGCCGAAGGTCAGTTTGTCGGCCTTGGTCAGCAGAATATGCATGGGCATGCCGGCGGCCTGGGACCAGTCGAGCATCATTTTGTCGAAGTCGGTCATCGGATGGCGCACGTCCATCATCAGGATCAGGCCCTTGAGGCACTCGCGGCTGCCCAGGTAGGCCTCCAGGTGCTTCTGCCAGTGCTGCTTGAGCGGAATCGGAACTTTTGCATAACCGTAGCCCGGCAAGTCGACCAAACGCCGTTCATCGTCCAGACTGAAGAAATTCAACAGCTGGGTGCGCCCCGGGGTTTTCGAGGTACGCGCCAGGCTGGCGTGGGTCAAGGTATTCAGTGCGCTGGACTTGCCGGCGTTGGAGCGGCCGGCGAAGGCTACTTCGTAACCCTGGTCTTGCGGGCACTGATCGACCTTGGCAGCGCTGAGTGCGAATTTGGCCTGTTGGCAGAGACCGAGGATGGGGTTTTTGACTTGCATGGTTTATCCGGTTGGGCGTTGCGCGAGGGGGTCTCGGCAGGTGGTGTCGTTTCCGTTTCAGCAACGGGAGTATATAATGCCCCAGTTTTTGTGTGCGCATTATCCCAGCGTAGGAAGATGTGCACGGGGGCGTCGGATTCAAGCTTGCGCAGTAGAACGCAGTGCAGCCCCCAACCCTGAAAGGTCGTTCGCATGACGAAATGGCTGCTTGTTGTCGGTGTCTTGATACCGTTTTTCAGCGCTCAGGCTACACAGGATCCCGAGGTGTTGTACAACCGCAGTTGCGCGGCTTGTCACGCCGGGCAGCTGCCACAGGCACCGCAAGCGGGTGACCGTGCGGCCTGGGAGCCAAGGCTGGCGCAGGGTATGGAGGTACTGGTGGTGCGTGTCACCCAGGGTTTCAAGGCTATGCCGCCGCGTGGATTGTGCATGGACTGCAGTGCCGAGGACTACCAGGCAATCATCCACTGGATGAGCCAGCGTCCCGATACATAACTCTTTCACCCTTAGCCGTAGTTGGATTAGCTGATGAACAAACTACTCGTGAGTCTGCTGTTGACCTTGGGTGTCACTGGTGTCGCCAGTGCCGCTGACAGTATCAAGGGCGATGCCGCTGCTGGTCAGGCCAAAACTGCTGTATGTGGCGCTTGCCACAATCCGGACGGCAACAGCCTGGCGCCGAACTTCCCGAAACTTGCAGGCCAGGGTCAGCGGTACCTGGAGAAACAGCTTCACGATATCAAGTCGGGCAAGCGCACCGTGCTGGAAATGACCGGCATGCTCGCCGCGTTCAGCGACCAGGACCTGGCGGACATCGCCGCCTACTTCTCCAGCCAGAAAGGCAGCGTGGGCGCGGCCGATCCGAAGCTGGTCGAGCGTGGCAAGGCCCTGTTCAACGGCGGCAACCTGGAAAATGGCATGCCTGCCTGCACCGGCTGCCACTCGCCGAACGGCGCAGGTATTGCCCTGGCCGGCTTCCCGCACCTGGGCGGCCAGCACTCGCAATACGTTACCAAGCAGCTGACCGACTTCCGCGAAGGCAACCGTACCAACGACGGCGATGCCATGACCATGCGGACCATCGCGGCCAAGCTCAGCAACAAGGACATCGAAGCGCTGTCCAGCTACATCCAGGGCCTGCACTGATCGCGGCTCGCGACGTTAACGCTGGGTTAATACTGCGGCGTAATGATGAAAAGGGCGACTTCGGTCGCCCTTTTTTGTGCCCGCTGCCGTTACACTAACGAACTCGGGCCCGCTTCGACCTGTCTTAATCCAGGTCGTGTCGAGGCGACCAAATAGACTGCTCAGGAGTGAAGCATGCGTAATCTGATTCTCAGCGCCACGCTGGTCGCCGCCAGCGTGTTCGGTATGACCGCCCAGGCCGCCGAGCCTGTAGCGGGCAAGGAGTATGTCGAGCTGAGCAACGCGGTACCGGTCTCGGTGCCTGGCAAGATCGAGGTGGTAGAACTGTTCTGGTACGGCTGCCCGCACTGCTACAGCTTTGAGCCAACCGTCAATCCATGGGCCGAGAAACTGCCCAAGGACGTCAACTTCAAACGTGTTCCGGCCATGTTCGGCGGCCCATGGGATGCCCATGGTCAAATGTTCCTGACCCTGGAAGCCATGGGTGTGGAACACAAGGTCCATGCTGCCGTGTTCGAAGCTATCCAGGTTCAACGCAAGAAGCTGACCGATCCAAACGAAATGGCCGATTTCCTTGCCACCCAAGGTGTCGACAAGGACAAATTCCTCGCCACGTTCAACTCCTTCGCGATCAAGGGCCAGGTCAACCAGGCCAAAGAGCTGGCCAAGAAGTATGAAATCACCGGCGTACCGAGCATGGTCGTCAATGGCAAGTACCGCTTCGACCTGGGCACCGCCGGCGGTCCGGAAGGCGTCATCAACGTCGCCGACCAGCTGATTGCCAAGGAGCGCGCCGCCAAGTAAGCGGCGCCCATCATGCGCCGCTGGAGAACCGAGCGAGGCGTGGGCCTGCACCACCCGCAGGTCAACGAACATCACCTGCAGGCCAACGGCCTGCCAGAGGATGGCCGGCTGCGCCTGCTCAGTTTCAATATCCAGGTCGGCATCAGCACCGAGCGTTACCGGCACTACCTGACCAAAAGCTGGCAGCACCTGCTGCCGCACCACGGGCGTGCCGGCAACCTGCAAAAGATCGGTAGCCTGCTCGGTGATTTCGACCTGGTGGCGCTGCAGGAGGCCGATGGCGGCAGCCTGCGCTCCGGCTACGTCAACCAGGTCGAGCACCTGGCCCAGCTCGGTGCCTTCCCCTACTGGTACCAGCAGCTCAACCGCAACCTCGGGCGGTTTGCCCAGCACAGCAATGGCGTTCTCAGCCGGCTCAAGCCGCAACTGCTCGAAGATCACCCCCTGCCCGGCCCGGCAGGACGCGGGGCGATCCTGGTGCGCTTTGGCGAGGGCGAGGATGCCCTGGTCGTGGTCATGATGCACCTGGCGCTGGGTTCGAAAACGCGAGCCCTGCAACTGGCCTACATCCGCGAACTGATCGGCGGCTACCGTCATCAAGTGCTGATGGGCGACATGAACACCCACGCCAACGACCTGCTCGAACACTCGCCCCTGCGCGATCTGGGCCTGATCGCCCCACAGGTGCAAGCCACCTTCCCCAGCTGGCGGCCGCAGCGCTGCCTCGACCATATTCTGCTCAGCCCGAGCTTGACCCTGGAGAAGGTCGAGGTCCTGGCCCAGCCTATTTCCGATCATCTACCGGTCGCTGTTGAGATTCGTTTGCCTGATGCACTGACTGTGGATACGCTGCCCGCTTTGAGCTAATTGCCATCACCCCGTTGCGGACCCAGGCATGACCGACGAAGCCCAGCGCTGGAAAGAAAAGTACCTCAAGAGTATCGAACAGCAGGAAAAGCTGGAGCGCCGTTGGGAAGCCCGCCTCGACTTGTTGCGCCGTGGCCTGGTACGCAGCACCCTGGCCGCCGAGGGTAGCGACCGGGCGGTCGACCAGTGCATGAAGGAAATGCGCGAAGTCATCCGCACCGACAATATGGATGCCGCCCTGGCCGGCCTGATTCCGCGCCTGGAAAAAGCCGTGCTCGACTCCGAGCAGCGCCGCGCCACCCGTATTGCCCAGGTGGGCATTGCGCTCAACGCACTGGTGGCGCAACTGCAGCGTTTGCCCCTGCCCAGTGAAGTCAGCCGACCCCTGAAGAAGTTCGCCAAGCAGCTGGATGCCCGTGCCGGCCAGTCCCGCGAGATGCCGTTGCTGCTGGGTGAGCTCAGTGGTTTGCAGGGCCAGGCACTGGCAGCGCTGGAGCGACCCGAGGAAGCGCAGCGCCCCGGCCTGCTGCAGCGCCTGTTCGGCGTGCGCGAGGAGGAGCCGGAAGCCCTGTTGCAGCCGGTGCTGGCCGGTGCCGCCCCGGTCGTCGCCCAAGCGCTACCCGCGGTAGAACTGGCGCCCAGGGACAGTGAGCCGGTGGACATCGACGAACTGCAGCACCTGGATGAGGAGCAGGCTGCTCAAGCCCAGGCGCCGACCGTCGAACCGCAGGTGTGCGAAGCCGCTGAAGAGGCGCCCTTGGTGCCGGAGGACGATGAGGTTGTCGTCGAAACCACCACTGAAGCCCCCCTGCCCGAGGCCAGCGAAGCACCTGAAGAAGCCGCGCACTATGCCCTGCCCGATGGTACCGAGCCGTCCTACAGCTCGGTGGCCGAGCATATCGAAGACACTTTGCTGGGCCTGCTCGATGACCTGAGCTTGCCGGAGCGCTACAAGGCCCAGGCGCAATCTGTGCGCGAGCGTCTGGAACATGGCCTGAACTGGTATGAATTGCTGCCGGTACTGGATGATCTGGCCGTGCTCATGCTGGCCATCAACGACAGCGGCCAGCATGAGTTCGAAGCCTACCTGCAACAACTGAACGAGCGCCTCGAGTCCTTCCAGAGCCACCTGCAGGAAGCCAGTGCCGGTCATGCCGATAACAGCACGGCGTCCCGTGACCTGGACAGTCAGTTGCGCGAACAGGTCGATGGCCTGCAGAGCAGTGTCCAGGGCGCAGCCGACCTGGACAGCCTCAAGCACATTCTGGAAAACCGCCTCGAAGGCCTGCTGGGCACCATGGACCAGCACCAGCAGCAGCGTGACCAGCGTGAGCAGGAGATGGCCGGCCGCCTGCAGGGACTGGCCGAGCGGGTAGCCAGCATGGAACAGGAAGCCATGGGCTATCGCGAGCACCTGGAGGAGCAGCGGCAGAAGGCCCTGATCGACCCCCTCACCGGCCTGCCCAACCGCGCCGCCTGGTCCGAGCGGGTAGACCAGGAGGTCCTGCAATGGCAGGAACAGGGTGGACACCTGCTGATGGCCATACTCGACCTCGATCATTTCAAGCGGATCAACGACAGCTATGGCCACCTGGCCGGTGACAAGGTGCTCAAGATCGTCGCCAACGAGCTGCGCAAGCGCCTGCGTGCGCGGGACTTCATCGCTCGGTTCGGCGGTGAGGAGTTCGTCTTGCTGATCCCGCAGACCTCCCTGGCCAACGGCTATCAGCTGGCGCAGAACCTGCGCCAGGTGGTCGAGGCCTGCCCGTTCCACTTCAAGGGCGAGCGCGTCACCATCACCCTGTCGATCGGCATCAGTGCGTTTCGCACCGGCGAGCGCAGCGAGGTGGTGCTCAAGCGCGCGGACGAAGCGTTGTACCGGGCGAAACATCTGGGTAGAAATCGGGTCGAACAGGGATAAGTGGCCGACCCGTAGATACGTTATGCTATTGCATTGCAAATCATCACATGTGCCCATCCCATGAAAGCGTTTTTCACCGCGCTCCTGCTGTTGACCCTGGCAGGCTGCAGCAATGGCTTGCGGATCGACCGCAGCCACCCGTCGGTCAACCAGGACAACCGCATCCAGTTCGTAATCCTGCATTACACCAATGCTTCGCAGGAGCGTTCCCTGAAGTTATTGACGCAAGGTGAAGTCAGCAGCCATTACCTGGTCGGTGACTCTCCGGCGACCATCTATCAGTTGGTCGATGAAAGCCGTCGTGCCTGGCATGCCGGCGACAGTCAGTGGGACGGCCGCACCTGGCTCAATTCCAGCTCCATTGGTATCGAAATCGTCAACCCAGGCTTTACCGATACCCCGAACGGGCGGGTCTGGCATCCCTACACAGAAGCACAGGTCGAGGCGCTGATTGCGCTGCTCAAGGACATCGTCAAGCGCAATAACATCCAGCCTCGTTACATCATTGGTCACAGCGACATCGCGCCATTGCGCAAGCTGGACCCCGGCCCGTTGTTCCCCTGGAAACGCCTGGCCGACGCCGGCATTGGCGTCTGGCCACAGGCGCAGGCCGTCGCCCGGGAGCAGGCCCGCTTCAGCGCCAACCCGCCGAGTATCACCTGGTATCAGCAGCAGCTGGCCCGCTTCGGCTATGCAATCGAGCAGACCGGCGTGTACGACGTCAGCACCAAACATGTACTGGCAGCGTTCCAGATGCGCTTCCGTCCACAGCGCTTCGATGGCGTGCCAGACGCCCAGACTGCCGCCATGTTGCAGGTGCTCAACACGCGTTGATTGAACGGCGCCGCCCAACGGACAGGCCGATTGCGCTGGCAGTTGCTATACATCTTGGTATTCAACTGGATGTTTCTTGATGTCAGCTGCCTTGTCCTTGTTGCGCCACGTGTTGTATCGCCCCTGGCTACTGGCCGCGCTCGCGGCCGTATCCAGCGCAATCCTGTTGCTGTTAGCCAGCGTCGGGGTGGCCATGCACCAGGTGCAGCAAAGCGAAAGCGAGCAGATGAATGCCAAGGGCGAACGTTTCCTGGCCCGGCTGGAGCAGATTTTCGGACAGTTGCGCGAAGGCGTCGATGAGCTGCAGCTGCAGCCCTTGCGCGGCTGTGATGCCAATATGCTACGAGCCCTGCAGCAGGTCGGCTTCAACTATCGCTTCGTTTATGAGGCGGCCTATGTCGACGGCACAATGGCCTGCTCCAACCGGATCGGCGAACGTACGATCAAACCCTTGCGGCCACCAGACATCAAGGGGCCGACCTACAGCTATTGGCTGAACACCACCACCGAGCCGGACGACAACATCGCTGCGCTGATGCTCGGGCGCGGCAAGTTTCTCGTGGCCACCTCCCGTGGTCACCTGACCGATGTGGTCGACCTGCCGCCGGAGGGTAGTTTGCTGGTGGTGCTGGATAACGGCACCCGCGCGGTGCCGGTACTGGGCCCGCCACAGACCTGGCCGCCGTCGGTCGATTGGCCGCCGAAGTCCCGGGATGCGCTACTGGAGCTGCCGGACCGGTTGATCTACCGCATGCCGACCAAGTCGCCCGACTACCAATTGGTGCTGATCGCCCCTCGGGCCAGCCTGCCGCTGAAGATGAACGGTGTGCTCTGGCTGTTGTTTCCCGGCAGCCTGGTGCTGTCCTGGTGCATCGGCTGGCTGGTGCTGCAACTGGTGCGCCAGCGTCGCTCGATGAGTTCCGAGTTGCAGGGGGCACTGCGCCGCGGCGAGCTGCAGGTGTTGTATCAACCGATATTCGAACTGAACAGCCGCCGTTGTGTCGGTGCCGAAGCCCTGGTGCGCTGGCGTCGGCCCGATGGCACCCTGACCAGCCCCGAACTGTTCATTCCCCTGGCGGAAAATACCGGGCAGATCCGCCAGATTACCGATTTTGTCCTGCAGCGGGTGCTTGAACAGCTCGGGCAGGTACTGCGGGCCAACCGGCAACTCTATATTTCGGTCAACCTGGCGGCCTGCGATGTGATGGTGCCCAGGATCGGGCGGGTCGCGGCGCGGCTGCTGGCCTTGCACCATGTCTCGGCCAGCCAGATTGCCTTCGAGGTTACCGAGCGTGGCCTGATCGACGTGGTCGTCGCTCGCGACAACCTGCAGGCCTTGCGTGCGGTCGGCCACCAGGTGTTGATCGATGATTTCGGTACCGGCTATTGCAGCCTCGCCTACCTGCAAACCCTGCCGGTGGACTGCCTGAAAATCGACAAGGCCTTTATCGATGCCCTCGGCCATGACGCTGCCAGCAGCGGTGTGGCACCCCATATCATCCGCATGGCCCATGCACTGCAACTGCGGGTGATTGCCGAAGGTATCGAGTATGAGGACCAGGCCATGCTGCTCAACAGCGAGGGGGTGAATTACGGTCAGGGCTGGCTGTTCGCCCACCCGCTCAGTGCACGTCAGTTCGTCGAACTGATCACCCGCGGCCGCCGGGTGATGCCCCGACGGATCGATGATGAGGCCTGAACCCGGGCAGCGTCAGACCGGCAGGGCCATGTAGAACTGCGAGCCCTGCCCTGGGCGGGAGTAAACGCCCATGCGTCCACCGTGCAGCAGGACTATCTCCTTGCACAGCGCCAGCCCCAGGCCGGCTCCGCCTTTCTGGCGTCCGACCTGGACGAAAGGTTCGAAGATTCGCGCCTGTTGGCCGTAGGCAATGCCCTCGCCATTGTCTTCGATACTGATGATCACCCGCTCGGCATGGCGCCTGGCGTGCAGGCGAATGCAGCCGGCCACCGGAGTATGGCGCACGGCATTGTCCAGCAGGTTATCCATCACCCGGTCCATCTGTGCCGGATCGACCTGGATATGTGGCAACGGCGTGGCCAGCTCCACTTTCAGCTCAATCTGCTTGGCCTCCGCCGCCTCGGCAAAGCGCTCGCAGGCACGGGCCAACAGTTCGCTGACCGCGCAGGGGATCAGTTCGAGCTTCTGCTGGCCGCTCTGGTAGCGGGAGAAATTCAGCAGGTCGTTGATCAATTGGGTCAGGCGCTGCATCTCTTCGGTAATGGTCGTCAGCAGGTCGGCCTCCCGGGATTCCTGGGCAAAGGTCAGGCGTTCACGCAGCAGACCGAAGGCCATGTGCATGCCGGTGACCGGCGTGCGCAACTCGTGGGAGGCGCGCAGGACAAACTCGCTGCGCACCCGTTCGAACGCGCGCTGCTCGGTGACGTCATGGAGCACCATGACCGCGCCGAGAATCTGCCCTTCGGGATGACAGACCGGGGTCAGGCTGTAGGTCAGCAAACGGGGTTCTTCATCTATCTCCAGGCTCAGGTCGTCCGGCACCCGGTCCAGGCTGCCGCCACGCAGCACCAGGCGTAGTTGCTCATCGAGCTCCGGGCGCTGCAAGGCTTCACCCAGGCCGCTGCCCAGGCGACGCTCGTCCCAGCCCAGTTGCCGCTGGGCCACCGGGTTGATGTGTTCGAGGTGGCCTTTGCGATCGATGATCAGCAGGCCGTCATCGATGCTGTCGAGCACCGCTTGCAGCCGTTGCTGACCGGCCAGCAGTTCGTCGATGTTGGTGGCCTGGTGCTTGCGCAACGATTCGGCCATCAGGCCAAAGCGACGGGTCAGCTGATTCAGCTCCAGGGTCTGGGATACCGGCAGGGTCACCTTGAAGTCGCCTTGGCCGATCTGGTCGGCGGCCTTGGCCAGGGCCTCGATGGGCTGGCCGATACGCCGGGCGATGCCATGGGCGGTGACAAAGCCCAGGATCAGCACCGCCAGGCCGAGCAGCCCGAGCAGGCCTGATATCAGCAGTGCGCGATCATGGGCCTGCTGTTCACTCTGGCTGAGCTGCTCCAGGGCATGCTTGTGGGCGTTGACCAGGTCGCTGCGCAGGGCATTGAAGGCCTTGCCCAGCGGCTGGTCGGCATCGAGATTGCGGGGGGATGCGCCGCTGTTGCGCAAGGCCTGCAGGTAGTCCTGGTAGTGGCGTCTGGCGCTGGCGAATGCTGTCTGGCTGTCGCTATCGCTTTCCTGCTCGATGCCTTCGTCGAGCAATTGCTGAAACTGCTGTTGCAAGGGCTCGAGGGCTTGCACCTTTGCCGCGTCGTCAAGTATCAGCGTCAGTTGCTCGCCGAGGTTCTGCCGCAGCTTCAGGCCCAGCTCCAGGGTCGCGGAGTTGTCCTGGATCATGGCCTGCTGCGAGCTGGCCATTTGCCGTACGCTGACCAGTCCCAGCAACAGGCCGAACAGGGCGACGGTCATCAGCGCCGAAATGCTGAGAAAAAGCCGCGTGCGCAGCCTCATCGCCCATTTCATAGGTTGTATTGCTTGCGCTTGCGGTACAGGGTCGAGGCATCGATCCCCAGGGTCTTGGCCGCCTGGTCGAGGGTTTCGCTGGTCGCCAGCACGGCTTCGATGTGTGCCCGTTCCAGTTCATCCAGGCTCAGGGCGGCGCCGACGCGCGGTGTATTGCCCGCCGGTTGTTCGGTCATGCCCAGGTGGCTGATTTCGACCCGTTCCTGGGTGCAGATGATGCTGGCACGCTCGATCACGTTGCGCAGTTCGCGAATGTTGCCCGGCCAGCGGTAATTGAGCAGCGCCGCCTGGGCATCATCGCTGAAGCCACGGGCAGGGCGTGAATAGTCTTTGACGAAACGGGCGAGGAAGCGGTCGGCCAGGGCCAGGATGTCCTCGCTGCGTTCGCGTAGCGGCGGCAGGTGCAGGGTGATGACGTTGAGCCGGTACAACAGGTCTTCGCGAAAGCGCCCCTCGCGCACCATGTCCTCCAGGTTGAGGTTGGTCGCAGCCAGAATGCGCACGTCGGCGCGGCGGGTCACCGGGTCGCCAATTCGCTCGTATTCCTTGTCCTGGATGAAGCGCAATAGTTTGGGCTGGAGGGTCAGGGGAAAATCGCCGATCTCATCGAGGAACAGGGTGCCGCCATCCGCCTGGTTGACCCGGCCCAGGGTGCTTTCGCTGGCCCCGGTGAATGAGCCCCGGCTGTGGCCGAACAGTTCGCTTTCCATCAGCTCGCCGGTCAGGGACGGGCAGTTGATGGTCACACAGGCTTTGCGCGCACGCTTGCTCCAGCCGTGAATGGCCCTGGCCAGTTCGCCTTTGCCGGTGCCCGACTCGCCGAGTATGAGGATATTGGCATCGGTGCCGGCGACCTGGCGGGCCGTCTCCAGCACCGCCATCATGGCCGGGGTGTGGGAGTCCAGGCCGTCATTGGATTTGCGCAATTCGCCTTCCAGCGCTTCGAGTCGTGCCGACAGCTGGCGAACTTCCAGTTGCTTGGCGGTGGCCAGGCGCAACTGGTCGGGACTGCAGGGTTTGACCAGGTAGTCGGCAGCGCCGGCCTGGATGGCATCGACTGCGGTATCGATCGCCGAATGGGCGGTGACGATGACCACCCGCATCCAGGGTGCCTGGACGCGCATCTGCGCCAGGACATCCAGGCCATTGTCTTCACCCAGGCGCAGGTCGAGAAAGCACAGGTCGAAGACCTGGCGCTGCAACAGGGTTTCGGCTTGCGCTGCGCTGTTGGCGGTGGCCACGCTGTAGCCTTCATCCTCCAGGCAGTAGCGGAAGGTGCGCAGGATGGCGGACTCGTCGTCGACCAACAGGATACGGCCTTGGTGGTCCTGGGCTGATTCCATCTCCTACGCTCCTTTATAAGAATGGTCTTGGTTAGTGTCGGAAAAATCGGGCAAGTTGCATGGTTCATTCCGATTCCTTCCCGTCTTTGCATACTAGCTCCTGACCAAGGGGCGAGGTCGATCATGCAAATCGCACGACCCTGCCGGGGCAATCGTGCAGGATACGTGCTCCTATTGATTTACATTGAATCTAACCTATTGAATTAAATAGCTATTTTGTCTACCTGTGGTTGGCATGCGCGCTGCAACGACTGTTCTGAGACAACAATCAGACTGCAGCAGGAGGAGCACGGCATGAGCCGCCACATCGCCACTTTCGTGCAGATTTCCCAGCTTGCGCTGCGCCAGGGGCTGTTCTTCAGCCTGGCACTGCTGCTGACCCTGGTTGCCGGTCAGCTTCATCACACCTGGCAGGTTGCGCACGACGCCCGCGCCGTTCCTACCCGATCAGTCCTGGTGGTGAAGGTGCCTGTACCCACTGCCAGTGTATTGATGCAAACCCGGCCGATGGCGACCACCACCGTCACGATCGAGGCGCCGGTGCCGCGTGAGCGCTGGGTGTTCTGAGGTTGCACAGAGGATTCGTTCAACAACGCAAAGGAGAATCACCATGTTGAGTTGGGCCATCACCTTCCTGATTATCGCCATTGTCGCTGCCGTGCTGGGCTTCGGTGGTATCGCCGGCGCCGCTACCGGTATCGCGAAGATTCTCTTCATCGTCTTCCTGGTGCTGTTCGTGGCTTCCTTCATCTTCGGTCGCCGCGGTAGAGGTTGATCATGCAAGAGACGCTTTACAGAGCCCTGGCTACCACCCTTATCACTGGATGGCAGTACAGCGGCAATGGCGGCCAATGACGGCCAGGTCCGGGCCAACCACGGTTGGCCATGGACCGCGAATTCATCAGTTGATGGCGCAACCCAAGCGTCAATCGAACAGGTACTGGATGCGTCCGGGCATTCATGTACAGCGATAGAGGCTGAACCTTTTGCCGTTTCGAGCTTCTATGATGCGCCCGCCCGAGGAAGGCTGGCGCATGACCAAGGGGCCGGGCTGCTCTGATTGTTCCAGGATCGGAGGGGCCTAGGGGTACAGGGAGTGCCCCCGATGAGGGCCGGGTCAGGTGCAGTGGCAGCGGAAGTTACAGGTTGGATGTCCCGGTTCGCCGGAGCATTTCTGATCTGGCTTCCGCGTCGCTTTTGGCAAACGGATTTCACTCCCCCGCCTGCTGAAATGTTTCCCCTCCCGCCTTGAGGCATATTTCCACGCAACCGTACATCGATATTTTTTCACCCCCAATCGATGTGCGCACCGAGGTGATTTCACGCATTCGGATTGTCGAACAACGGCGTTTTGCACTCAGGTGGATACGTCCAAATCTGCCGAAATATGGCGCTTTGGCCATAGTCGGAATTCCGAACGCTCTGGAATCAACCCTCTGGGACGCCCGTTTTGGTGCAGAAATATCATGCCGATTCGGCATAGGGTAGTCGTTTACGGCATTAGACGGAGCCCCCCCGCGTCGGAATAGTTGCGCCTTTTTTCGCTGGCCGGAGCGTTCCTACGCTCGCTTGCGGTGACCTTTTACGGCGTGCCAGTCGATAGCCGATTTCGACAACCAGTCGCATTAAACAGCTCTGGGTCGCGGTTATCAGCCAGGTGCCCGTTTCCACTTGAAGAAAAGGTAACGACATGAAGAAGGCAAAGCTAAGCCTCGCCTGGCAGATCCTCATCGGTCTGGTACTCGGGATTGCCATCGGCGCTGTACTGAATCATTTCAGTGCAGAAAAGGCATGGTGGATCAGTAACGTCCTGCAACCTGCCGGTGACATCTTCATTCGCCTGATCAAGATGATCGTCATCCCGATCGTGATTTCGTCGCTGGTCGTGGGTATCGCCGGGGTAGGCGATGCGAAAAAACTCGGCAGTATCGGCCTGAAGACCATCATCTACTTCGAAGTGGTCACCACCATCGCGATCGTGGTCGGCCTGGTCCTGGCCAACCTCTTCCACCCGGGCGCCGGCATCGACATGAGCACCCTGGGTACCGTCGATATCTCCAAGTACCAGGCTACTGCGGCCGAGGTTCAGCATGAGCATGCGTTCATCGAGACCATCCTCAACCTGATCCCGTCGAACATCTTCGCGGCGCTGATGCGCGGTGAAATGCTGCCGATCATCTTCTTCTCGGTACTGTTCGGCCTGGGCCTGTCGAGCCTGCAGGCAGACATCCGCGACCCGCTGGTGAAAACCTTCCAGGGCGTGTCCGAAACCATGTTCAAGGTCACTCACATGATCATGAACTACGCGCCGATCGGTGTATTCGCCCTGATCGCCGTGACCGTCGCCAACTTCGGCTTCGCCTCGCTGCTGCCGCTGGCCAAGCTGGTGCTGCTGGTGTACTTCGCCATCGCCTTCTTCGGCTTCATGGTGCTGGGCCTGATCGCGCGCCTGTTCGGCTTCTCGATCCTCAAGCTGATGCGCATCTTCAAGGACGAACTGGTCCTGGCCTACTCCACCGCAAGCTCCGAGACCGTGCTGCCGCGCGTGATCGAGAAGATGGAAGCCTACGGTGCGCCGAAAGCCATCTGCAGCTTCGTGGTACCGACCGGCTACTCGTTCAACCTTGACGGTTCGACCCTGTACCAGAGCATCGCGGCCATCTTCATCGCCCAGCTGTACGGCATCGACCTGTCGCTGAGCCAGCAGCTGCTGCTGGTCCTGACCCTGATGGTCACCTCCAAGGGTATCGCCGGCGTGCCGGGCGTGTCCTTCGTGGTCCTGCTGGCTACCCTGGGCAGCGTCGGTATCCCGCTGGAAGGCCTGGCCTTCATCGCCGGTGTCGACCGCATCATGGACATGGCGCGTACTGCCCTGAACGTGATCGGCAACGCCCTGGCGGTACTGGTTATCGCTCGTTGGGAAGGCATGTACGACGATGCCAAGGGCCAGCGCTACTGGAACTCCCTGCCGCACTGGCGCAGCAAAGAAGCTGTACCTGCCGGCAAGACTGCCAACCACTAAGGTGCAGTGCAGTTGAAGGAAAAGCCCCGACCTGGTCGGGGCTTTTTCGTTTCCGGAGATTATCGCGAGTGTGGGAGCGGGCTTGCCCCGCGATTCGATGTAGCGGATTTGAACGCGCGATCGCGGGGCAAGCCCGCTCCTACAAGGTGGCGCGTAGTCGACCCGCGCCGTTATCATGCGTCGCAACTTTGTGGGGGAACAACGGATGCTCAACGGCCTTTGGCTTGGCTTTTTCCTGGTCGCGGCCATCTCCGCGCTGGCGCAATGGCTGGTAGGTGGCAATGCCGGGGTTTTCGCCGCCATGGTCGAGAGCATCTTCGCCATGGCCAAGCTGTCGGTCGAGGTGATGGTCCTGCTGTTCGGCACCCTGACCCTCTGGCTGGGCTTTCTGAAGATCGCCGAGAAGGCCGGCGTCGTCGAGTGGCTGGCCAAGGTGCTGGGCCCCCTGTTCGCCCGCCTGATGCCGGAAGTGCCGCCCGGCCACCCGGCCCTGGGCCTGATCACCTTGAACTTCGCCGCCAACGGCCTGGGCCTGGACAATGCCGCCACGCCCATTGGCCTGAAGGCCATGCGCGCCCTGCAGGAGCTCAACCCCAGCTCGAACACCGCCAGCAACGCGCAGATCCTGTTCCTGGTGCTCAACGCATCGTCACTGACCCTGCTGCCGGTGACCATCTTCATGTACCGCGCCCAGCAAGGCGCCATGGACCCGACCCTGGTGTTCCTGCCCATCCTGCTGGCCACCAGCGCCTCGACCCTGGTCGGCCTGCTGTCGGTCGCGGTCATGCAGCGCCTGCGCCTGTGGGACCCGGTGGTACTGGCCTACCTGGTGCCAGGCGCGCTGCTGCTGGGCGGCTTCATGGCGTTTCTCGGCACCCTGTCGGCCACCGCGCTGGCCAGCCTGTCGTCGATCATGGGCAACCTGACCCTGTTCGGCCTGATCATCCTGTTCCTGGTGATCGGCGCGTTCAAGCGGGTGAAGGTCTATGAAACCTTCGTGGAAGGCGCCAAGGAGGGCTTTGACGTCGCCAAGAGCCTGTTGCCCTACCTGGTCGCCATGCTCTGCGCCGTCGGCGTGCTGCGCGCCTCAGGCGCTCTGGAGCTGGCCCTGGATGGCATCCGCCATATCGTCGAATGGCTGGGCTGGGATACCCGCTTCGTCGAGGGCCTGCCGACCGCATTGGTCAAGCCGTTCTCCGGCAGCGCGGCGCGGGCGATGCTGATCGAGACCATGCAGACCCACGGTGTCGACAGCTTCCCGGCCCTGGTCGCCGCCACCATCCAGGGCAGCACTGAGACTACCTTCTACGTGCTGGCGGTCTACTTCGGTGCCGTCGGCATCCAGCGCGCCCGCCATGCGGTGGGCTGTGCCCTGCTCGCGGAACTGGCCGGGGTGATCGCGGCGATCTTCGTCTGCTACTGGTTCTTTGCCTGAACCTGAACCTGGGCCTGGTTGGCCTGGGCCAGGGTCCAGGTCACCAGTTGCGCCATCAGGCGGTCGCTGGCCGCACCGAAACCGCTGACCACGGCAGGCACCTGTTTGTCGCCTAGCGGCTGACGCACTTCGAAGCGCTGGCTGGCGAGAATGCGTTGGGTGCGCCCCTGCACCAGGCGCGCGTCATAGCGAATCAGCACCACCAGACCCTCGGCGCTGTACTCGCTCTGGAACGCCTGCAGCTCGCCGGCCAGCTCGTAGTCGGCCTGCAGGTTGCTGTCGTCGGCGCTCAGGCGCGGCACCCGGCCATCGCGCTGGAAGGCATCGAGCATGCGGTTGCGCAGCAGCAAGGGGGCCGGATCGCTCCAGCGCACGCCCTTGTAGGTACTGATCAGGTCGCCCTGGGGCACCACGGCGATCTTCGGGCTGTTGAGGATGTCGCTGGCCAGGGGCTTGTTGACCCGCAGCGACCAGCTGACTTCGCCACCCTGGGGCGCCACGCGGCTGGCCTGGGTCGAAGGCAAACGATAGACGTCGGCAGGTTCGGCCTTGGGCAGGATCGAGCAGGCACTGGCAAGGCTCAGGGCCGCGGCCAGGGTCACAACGCGGTAAAGGCGGCTCATGGCTCGAACTCCTTGTGTGTGTCACGGCCGAGCAGGTAGCCGCTGGGGTTGGCTTCCAGGCGCTGGGAGATCGCCTTGAGCGAGGTCAGGGTCTGGCGCAGCTCCCGAATCGCCGGTGCCAACTGGTTCAGGCCCTGGGCGCCGCCATCGAGAGCATCGCGGTTGTCGTTGAGCAGGCTGTTGAGGGTGGCCGCGCTCTGGGCCAGGGACTGCATGGCCTGCTCGGCGCTGCCGAAGGCCTGCTTGCCCTGACTGTTGAGCAGGCCGTTGGCGTTGCGCATCAGTTCGCTGGTCTGTTCGAGCATGGCGCTGGCCTGGTTGCCGACCTGAGCCAGTTGCTGGATTGCCGTGCGGATATCGCCGCGCTGGTCGCTGAACGCTGCGGTGGTCTGCTCCAGGTTGCTCAGGGTCTTGGTCAGCTGCGCGGCATTGTCTTCGGAAAACACCAGGTTGGCGTTGTGCACCAGCATGTTGATATTGCTCAGCAGGTCACTGCCGTCATCCAGCAGGCGGGCGATGGGCGAAGGTGAGGCGATGATCACCGGCAGCTTGCCGTCCTTGCCTTTGAGCTCGGGGCTCTGCGGTGTACCACCGCTGAGCTGGATGAACGAGGTGCCGGTGATGCCGGTCAGGGTCAGCTTGGCCCGGGTGTCTTCCTTGATCGGGGTATCGGCGCTCAAGCGCACCCGCGCCAGCACCCGGCGCGGGTCCTTGGGGTCCAGGCGCAGGCTGGTGACATCACCTACCTTGATGCCGTTGTACTGCACCGAGCTGCCCCGGGACAGGCCGGAGACCGCTTCGTTGAACACCACCTGGTAATCCTTGAAGGTGCTGTCGACGCTGGATTTGGTCAGCCACAGGCCGAACAGCATGGCGCCGGTGATCACGATCACCGTCACCAGGCCGATCAGCACGTGATGCGCACGGGTTTCCATCTCAGTGCTCCTTGGTCGCTGTGGCGGCCTGATAGGCCGCGCGGCCCCGAGGGCCATGAAAATAGTCGTGAATCCAGGCGTCGTCGGTGTCTTCGACCTGGGCGATCGGGCCGGCCACCAGCACCTTCTTCTGCGACAGCACCGCCACCCGGTCGGTGATGGTGTAGAGCGTGTCCAGGTCATGGGTGATGAGGAACACGCTCAGGCCCAGGGCATCGCGCAGGGTCAGGATCAACTGGTCGAAGGCGGCGGCGCCGATCGGGTCGAGGCCGGCGGTAGGCTCATCGAGAAACAGGATGTCCGGGTCCAGGGCCAGGGCCCGGGCCAGCGCGGCGCGCTTGATCATGCCGCCGGAGAGTGACGCGGGGTATTTGTCGGCGGCGGAAATCGGCAGGCCGGCCAAGGCCAGCTTGACCCCGGCCAGGTGTTCGGCGTCGGCCCGGGACAGGCCGGCATGCTCGATCAGCGGCAAGGCGACGTTCTCGGTGACGGTCAGCGAGGAGAACAGCGCGCCCTTCTGGAACAGCACGCCAAAGCGCCGCTCGACCTGCGAGCGCTGTTCGTCGTTCAAGCCGCCGAGGTCCTGGCCAAACACCTTGACCTGGCCCTCATTGGGACGGCGCAGGCCGACGATGCTGCGCAGCAACACCGACTTGCCGCTGCCCGAGCCACCGACCACGGCGAGGATCTCGCCGCGATACAAGTCCAGGTCCAGCTGCTCGTGCACACTCTGGGTGCCGAAGCGGTTACAGATACCACGCGCTTCGATAACGGCTTCACCTGGGGTGCTTGTCTGCTTCACCAGCCCATCTCCATGAAGAACAGCGCGGCCACCGCATCGAGGACGATCACCACAAAAATTGACTGGACCACGCTGGAGGTGGTGTGGGCCCCCACCGATTCGGCGCTGCCACTGACCTTGAAGCCTTCCAGGCAGCCAATGGCGGCGATCAGGAAGGCAAAGAACGGCGCCTTGGCCAGGCCGACGAGAAAATGCTGCACGCCGATATCGCTTTGCAGCAGGGACAGGAACATCGCCGGTGAGATATCCAGCGACAGGGCGCAGACCACCGCACCACCGATGATGCCGCAGAGCATGGCGAGGAAGGTCAGCAGCGGCAGGGCGATCAGCAGTGCCAACACCCGCGGGACCACCAGCAGCTCCACCGGGTCCAGGCCGAGGGTGCGGATGGCATCGAGCTCTTCGTTGGCCTTCATCGAGCCGATCTGCGCGGTAAAGGCACTGGCGGTGCGGCCGGCCATGAGAATGGCGGTGAGCAGTACGCCGAACTCGCGCAGGAAGGAGAACGCGACCAGATCGACCGTGAAGATACTGGCACCAAAGCCGGCCAGCACCGTGGCACCGAGAAAGGCCACGACGGCGCCGACCAGGAACGTCAGCAAGGCAACGATCGGGGCAGCATCCAGGCCGGTCTGTTCAATGTGGGCGACCACCGAGGTCACCCGCCAGCGCCGCGGCTGGAACAGGCGCAGCACCAGGGTCTGCAGGATCAGGCCGATAAAACCGAGGATCTGCAGGGAGTCCTGCCAGAGGGTATCCACCGCGCAGCCAATGCGGCTGAGCAGCTGGATCAGCACGGACTGTTCTGGCTGTTTTTCCGGAATACAGTAGTCCTGCACCGAGCAATACACCGTCTGCAGCAGCGCGCGGCTGGCCTCGGGCAGTTGCGTTGTTTCGCTCAGGCGCGCCAGGCGCTCGGGGCCGAGCAGTTCGACCAGCAAGGCGGCGCCTGCGGTATCCAGGCGGCCGAGCTGGCTGAGGTCGATTTCGGTGTCGGGCTCATAGTGCCCCAGCAGGTTGGCGCTGTGCTGCTTGAGATCGGCGTAGTGGGCCAGGGTCCAGTCACCCACGATCCGTAGCCGTGCCGGGGTGCTCGAGGTGTCCAGTAATGCGCCAGGCGAGTTGATCATAGGCTCCATGCAGTCTGGCGGCGCGGCACTGCGCCGCCTCAGAGCATAGCGCTACTGGCTGGCGGGTGCTTGACCATCGTCAATCACGCGAAAACGCAGCACGCCGATGACCTGGCCATCTTCGGTCAGCACCTGGACCTGCCAGCGGCCCACGGGATTACCCGGGAAATTCTGCTTGTGGGTCCAGGCCCGGTAGCCTTCCTTGCGCCCGCCGTGGATGTCCAGGGCAATGCGGTCGACCTCTTTGCCGTTGAAGCGCCAGACATGGTAGATGCGCTCGTTCAGGCCGCGCGGCGCATTGATCGCGGTGAATGCATACAGCCCTGCGCGTATTTCGCTGGCCTTGATCTGTTCAAGGGGCTTGCCGGGCGTGCGGTTCTCGACCTGGGTGCTGACCGCCACTTCAGTCATCCACAAGGTGGCAGGCGGCACCCAGGAGCGCAGCAGCCAGCCGCTGGCGCCCACCGCGAGGGTCATCACCACCAGCATCGCCCCACGTCGCCAGTGGCTGATCGGGAAACTGCTGGCAAGGCTGGGGAACGACAGCAGCATGGCGATGCCCAGGGCCAGCTTGAAGCTCTGCGAGGTGGTCAGGTGCAGGATGATCGGCAGCGCGGTGAGCAGCGCGGCGAACAGGGTCAGGGTATGCAGGGCGAGGAACAGCCAGCGCCGCGGGGCCAGCCACTTGTAGTACAGCGGGTCGATGATCGAGATCAGCCCGGCGGCGCCCAGCAGGCCGGTAAACACCAGCTGGCCGCTGTTCCAGGTGGTGGTGACGAAGAAGAACGGCAAGACGAAGAACAGACTTTCCTGGTGGATCATCTGCGTGGCATAGCGCAGCAACGGCTGCGGGATCTCGCGCTTGAACACCTTGGCGAACAGTTGGGTGAAGGTGTTTTCCAGCATCAGCCAGATCCAGCTGATCAGCATCAGGATGGCGATCCAGCTGGCCAGGCCTTCCTGGCGGTCGACCAGAATGAAGCTGGCAATACCGGAAATGAAACCGCCGAGGGCGATGACTCCGGGGTAACGCTTGATCAGTTCGAGCAGGCGCTGGAGGAAATGAGGCATCAGGGTGTTCGCAGAGTGAGGAAAAACGCCAACAGGATACCCGATAGCACGATGACAGTACGCTGCGATCGACCTGTAGGAGCGGGCTTGCCCCGCGATTGCGGTCTGCAGGTTACATCGCATCGCGGGGCCAGCCCGCTCCTACCGTGTATTGCGGCGTCGGCTCCAGATCACGCCACCCGCCAGAATCAGTCCCACCAGTAGGGCGACCAGGCCATAGAGTGCGTCATAGCTGATCAACGGCTGCTCGATACGCACATACCCGGGCTTGGCCAGCAGCTGGCGCAAGGCCTGGTTGGCATCTTCAAGGCTGACCCGGCGCAGGGTGCGCACCGGATCGGAGAAGCGACCGTCGAGGTAGTCGTTCAATCCGCCCCAGTAGTAATCCGCCAGGGCCGCATTGCCCTGGGTGGTCCAGGCTTCGCGGTCGATCGTCGCTTGCTTGACCCGCTGGAAGGTCACAGGGTCCAGGCCGTTCTTGCGCAGTTGATCGAGCATGTCGCCCAGCACCTGCTCGGCCCGCTTGATGTCGGCGCGGTCCAGGTCGGCATTGAGGCTCATCATGCCCGTGTCGCCGAAGCTCTCCCGCTGGCTGGTCGGCCCGTAGGACAGGCCATGCTTGAGCCGCAGTTCTTCATACAGGGCCCAGTCCAGATAATGCTGCAGCAGGTCGTAGGTCTGGCCGTGTTCATTGTCCAGCACCGGCTCAAGGAACAGCCAATGCAGCTTCGCGCTGTCGCCGACCCAGCCGCGGATCAGTTCGCGCCGGGCTTCGGCCTTGTGGGTAACCCCGTCCAGGGTCCGGCGTTCGCCAGGTTCAGCCGGCTGCAAGTGGGCATAGGTGCGCTCCAGATAGGCCGGCAGCAGTTTGTCCAGGCCACCGACCACGATCAGGCTCATGTTGTTGGCGGCATACCAGTGCTGGCGCAGGTTGTTGACCTGCTCCAGGGTCATGTCGGCGACCGCCGAGCGCTCGGCGCACTTGAGCCCCAGCTCCACGGCCAGCTGGTCACTGGCACGGTGGCCCAGGTCCTGGCGATCCAGCCAGCGCTGCAGGTGCGAATAGTGGCCGCCGTCCTCACGCTCGACGATCTTCTTCGACAGCGCCAGGGCCTTTTCATCGAACCTGGTGTCCTTGATCACCGCCAGCAGCAGGTCGAGCACCTTGCGCTGGTTGCGCGCGGGGGCTTCGATGACGAAGGTGGTGTCGGCGCTGCTGGTGTAGGCGTTCCACTCCCCGCCCAGGGCCTGCATGCGTTTTTCCAGGCCACCTTCGCCGGCGTCGTCGATGCCACTGAACAGCAGGTGTTCCAGCAAGTGCGGCAGTTCCTGCTGCTCACAGGGGAAGTCGTCGAAGCCGACACCGACCACCAGGCGGATCGATACATGGTTGCGTTCATAGCCTGGTTTGAGCAGCACCTGCAGGCCGTTGGGCAGTAGGTAGCCTTCGACCTTTGAGCGGTCGAGGGCAAAGCCGGGCATGGCGCCCAGCAGCAGGCACAGGAACATCAGGCAACGCATGGCGAGCTTCCTTGCGGGAGTTCGTTGAGAGTAGCGGTCAAGGTGAATGGGCATCGTCCGGCACGCTGTCGAGCAGCAGGCCACCGGTATCGGAGCCGCCCAATACAACGTAGGCACTGCTGCAGAACAAGGAGTTCAAACGCTTCATATCGGCAATCAGCTCCAGGTGCAAGGCACTGGTCTCGATACTTTGCACCACTTTACGTTGCAGCCGGCTGACATGGGCGTGGGTCAGGCGCCTTTCCTGGGCGCGAAAACGACGTTTTTCCCGCAGCAACTGGCGCGCACTCTCCGGGTCGGCGCTGAGAAACACCGACAGGCCCAGGCGCAGGTTGGCGAGCAACTGGCTGTGCAGCCCGCTCAGTTCCTCCAGGCCGACATCGGAAAACTCCCGGCGTTGCGCGGTTTTCTGCTGCTGGACCTTGCGCAGCATGCGCTCGATCAGGTCGCTGGCAAGCTTCAGGTTGATCGCCAGTTCAATGATTTCGGCCCAGCGCTTGCTGTCCTGGTCACTGAGGTCTTCGCGGGGCATCTGCGCCAGGTACAGTTTGATGGCGTTGTTCAATGCCTCGACATCTTCGCCCAGGCTGCGTACTTGCTGGGTCATGGCCGTGTGGGTGCCACTGAGCGCGCCCTGCATGGCATCGAGCATGTTGTCGATCAGGTCGCCTACGCGCAGGGTCTCGCGGACGGCGTTGGCCAGGGCCAGGCTGGGGGTGCCGAGGGCTGCCGGGTCCAGGTGACGGGGGCGGGCGCGGCCGTTGGTTTCGGCGCGTTCCGGCAGCAACCAGCTGCAGACACGTGCCATCGGCGTCACGGTTGGCAACATCAGCAGGCAGCGCAAAGTGTTGTAGAGCAGGTGGAAGCCGATCACCAGTTCCTGGGGACTGAAGCTCAGACCGTCCATCCAGCGCACCAGCGGGTTGAGCACCGGGATGATCAGCACCAGGCCGATCAGCTTGTACAGCAGGCTGCCCAGGGCCACCTGGCGCCCGGCCGCGTTCTGCATGCTGGTGCTGAGAAACGCCAGCAGGCCGCTGCCGATATTCGCGCCAATGACCAGGCCGATGGCCACCGGCAGGCTGATCAGCTCGGCACCGGCCAGGGTGGCGGTCAGCAGCACGGCCGCCAGGCTGGAATAGGAAATCAGGGCGAACAGCGCACCGACCAGGGCATCGAGCAGGATATCGCCAGTCAATGAGGCGAACAGCACCTTCACGCCCTGGGCCTGGGTAATGGGCGCTGCGGCTTCGACGATCAGTTGCAGGGCGAGGATGATCAGGCCCAGGCCGATGCTGACGCGACCCAGCTGGCCGGCGCGGGTCTGCTTGCGGGAAAGAAAGAAGATCACCCCGAGAAATATCAGCAGCGGTGACAGCCACGACAGATCGAAGGTGAGAACCCGCGCCATCAGCGCGGTACCGACATCGGCGCCGAGCATGATCGCCAAGGCCGGGGTCAGAGACATCAGGCCCTGGCCGACGAAGGACGTCACCAGCATCGCCGTGGCGTTGCTGCTCTGGACCATGGCGGTCACGGTGATACCGGCGACGAAGGCCAGCGGCCGCCTGGCCATGTTCTGGCTCAGCACACGCCGCAGGTTGGAGCCAAAGACCCGCAGAATTCCCGTGCGCACGATGTGCGTGCCCCAGATCAGCAACGCCACGGCGGAGAGCAGATTGAGCAGGGTCAGCATTGAACAGGCCCCTGTTATACATGCCCCAAGCGGGGCCAATGGATGGCGCCGTGAGCCTGGCCTGATTGCAGGCGTTTTTTCCAGTGCTCACTTAAGCTGTAGTTGGCCACAAGCCAGGGCGCCAGCATCGCATAGCCGGCGCGGCCTTTGAAACTAAACCGTCATGAAAGAAAAGCAAAAAGGGCCCCGCAGGACCCTTTTTGCAGGTGCATGTTGCTTACTGACCAGGAATGTCCTTGCGAAGTTTCACAGGCTCGCCCTGCTCCTGGTTTTTCTTGCGGGCGATGGCCGAGCGCATCTTGATGTTGATGGCCTCGACCGCCAGGGAGAAGGCCATGGCGAAATAGACGTAGCCTTTTGGCACGTGCACGTCGAAGGCTTCGGCGATCAGCACGGTACCGACCACGATCAGGAACGACAGGGCGAGCATCTTCAGCGACGGGTGCTTGTCGATGAAATTGCTGATGGTGCCGGCGCAGAGCATCATCACCAGGACGGCCACGATGATCGCAGCGATCATCACCGGTACGTGGGAGACCATGCCCACCGCGGTGATCACCGAGTCGAGGGAGAACACGATGTCGATGATGGCGATCTGGATGATGGTGTAGAGGAACTTGCCACCCTTGCCGGTCGGCTCCTCTTGGCTTTCATCTTCGCCTTCCAGGCCGTGGTAGATCTCCTGGGAGCTTTTCCACAGCAGGAACAGGCCGCCGAAGAACAGGATCAGGTCGCGACCGGAAATACCCTGCTCGAAGATCACGAACAGGTCGGCCGTCAGGCGCATGACCCAGGTGATCGACAGCAGCAGGAGGATACGGGTGACCATGGCCAGGGCCAGGCCGAAAATCCGGGTGCGCTGCTGCATGTGCTTGGGCATGCGGCTGACCAGGATCGAGATCATGATGATGTTGTCGATGCCAAGAACGATCTCAAGGGCCGTCAGGGTAAAAAAGGCAACCCAGATCTCTGGGCTGGTCAGCCATTCCATGTGTATTCCTTCGCGCGATAAGTGCAACGCGCCCGGGCAAGGGGCGCGTTGCGATTGGATGAACCTGTTGTCTTATAGGCTGCTGAACAGGGGGAAAATTCCCATGAGCAGCGCGGCGAGCATTATGCACAGGCAGACCAGCACTGCCCACTTCAGGGTGAAGCGCTGGTGATCGCCGAACTCGATACCGGCCAGGGCCACCAACAGGTAGGTAGAGGGTACCAGCGGGCTGAGCAGGTGTACCGGCTGGCCGACGATCGACGCACGGGCCATTTCCACCGGTGAAATACCGTAGTGGCTGGCCGCTTCCGCGAGTACCGGCAGAACACCGTAGTAGAAGGCGTCGTTGGACATGAAGAAGGTGAACGGCATGCTGACGATCGCGGTGATCACCGCCAGGTACGGGCCCAGGGCATCCGGGATCACCGCCAGCAGGCTCTTGGACATGGCTTCGACCATGCCGGTGCCCGACAGGATGCCGGTGAAGATACCCGCGGCGAAAATCAGCCCGACCACTGCCAGCACGCTACCGGCGTGAGCCGCAACGCGGTCCTTCTGCTGCTGCAGGCAGGGGTAGTTGACGATCATGGCGATACTGAAGGCGACCATGAACAGTACCGGCAGCGGCAGCAGACCGGCGATCAGGGCGACCATCAGGGCGGCAGTCAGGGCACCGTTGAACCAGAGCATTTTCGGCCGGCGCGCTTCAGGGAACTGCGACACGCTGATTTCGCTGTGGTCGATTTCGTCACCCGGCAGGTGCAGTTCACCCAGGCGTGCACGCTCGCGCTTGCCGTACATGTAGGCAATACCCAGGATCGCCACCACGCCGAAGAGCATGGCCGGGATCATTGGCACGAAGATATCCGAAGGGTCGACATGCAGGGCGCTGGCGGCGCGGGCGGTCGGGCCGCCCCAGGGGGTCATGTTCATCACCCCGCCGGCGAGGATGATCAGGCCGGCCATGATCCGTGGGCTCATGCCCAGGCGGCTGTACAGCGGCAGCATGGCGGCCACGCAGATCATGTAGGTGGTGGCGCCGTCGCCATCGAGCGAGACGATCAGGGCCAGCGCGGCAGTGCCGACCGAGACCTTCAGCGGGTCACCCTTGACCAGCTTGAGGATCTTGCGCACGGCCGGGTCGAACAGGCCGGAGTCGATCATCAGGCCGAAATACAGGATGGCGAACATCAGCATCACCCCGGTCGGGGCCAATTTGGTGATGCCTTGCAGCATCATCGGGCCGATTTCGCCCGAGAAGCCGCCGAACAGGGCGAACAGGATCGGTACCAGGATCAGGGCGATCAAGGCCGACAGGCGCTTGGTCATGATCAGGTACATGAAGGTGATGACCATGGCAAAGCCGAGGAAGGTCAGCATGGGCGTACTCCAGGCGTATCGCGTCGAAAAGGGGGAACGAGTCGGGCGGATCAGCGCGCGAGGCGCGGTGCAGGGAGTCGCGGAGGGTGTGCAGCGAAGAGGCGGTTGTAAGCGGACATCGGAATCACCATTGTTGTTGTTAATTGGGCCGGGCGCTGCAGGAGAAAGCAGGCGCCCTGGCTGACCGGTCTGTGCCGGTAGTGGAGGCAATCCTAAGTCGGCAAGCTTTCAGCCAGCTTTCGCTGGCCGAAAGGCGACGAGAGGCGCATTGTTGGCTATCGGCCTGCGGCCTGGAGGAGGAAGCGATGCGCAATACCTACGAAGGGGGCTGCCATTGCGGCGCCCTGCGCTACCGGATTCAAGGGTCGTTGTCGGATGTTGCCCACTGTCATTGTTCGGTCTGCCGACGGGTCAGTGGCGGCCTGCTGATCACCTGGCTGACCCTGCCCTGTGCAGATTTCCAGTGGCTCAGCGGCACACCGCAACGCTATGACTCCTCACCCAGCTGCGTGAGGTACTTCTGTAGCCGCTGCGGGGCGCATGTGGCGCTGACCACGGACCTGAGCCCGGAAACCATCGACATTACCGTCACCACTCTGGATCGGCCGGAGCTGGCCGAGCCGAAGCGGCATATCTGGACTGCCAATCGCCTACCCTGGCTACACCTGGATGAGAAACTGCCAGGTGAGCCGGGGGAAACCCTCTAGCCTCAGGGCAGTTGCAAGCCGCCAGCGGCCTTGTGCAGGGCACGCAGGTGTTCACCGACCTGCTTGATGTTGGCTTCGACCGCAGCAATTTCCGCCGCCCGCTCCGGGCCGAGCAGCGCGCGTACCTCTTTGTCCAGGTCGGCGCTGAGGGTCTGTAACTGCTTCTGCCGCTGGCTGGACTCGTTGATCAGCAGCGTGCGCTCGCTCGCTTGTGGCAATCCGTAGCCCTTGCTGCCGAGCAGCTCTGCCGGGCGGCTGAGAAAACCGCTGTTGGCGAGGATCTGCTGCAGGGTGCTGTTGGCCTTGGACACGCTGGCGTCGTTGGCCTCCCGTCCGGTCAGGTAGCGCTGTTTGACTTCGTCCTGGGCCAGCAGCAGTTGCCGGCGCAGGCTGGCTTGTTCCAGCAGGAGCAAGGCGGCGCTGGTGCGCAGGTCGGCCTGTGGGAACCATTGCTGGCGCTGCCGGGCAGATTGCTCCAGCCAGGCTTCGACACTGTCCTGGGGAATCGGCAACTGTTGCTTGAGCACCAGGAACATCGCCTGGTAGCGGTCGCGGTAGGAGTCGAAGCGATAGCCCAGGCGCAGCGCCTCGCGCGGATCGTCGAGCACGCTGGCATCCGCCAGCCCGCGTCCTTGCAGCACCTCCAGCAAGCCATTGGGCATGATGCTGTCCAGGTCCGCCAGGCGCGGGTTGTCCGTGCCGCTGCGCAGCAGCTTGAGGGTTTCCACCGCGCAGTTGTTGGACAGGAAGTAGTAGTTGCCGTCGTAGCTCCAATGCATCTCGGCCGCCTGGCGAACCAGGCTTTCCACCTCGTTGCGATCGAGCTTGAGCGGGATCGAGGCAAGGCTGCGCAGTTCGGTCTTGGTGTATTCGTCGATGACCTGGGCCAGGGGCAGGACAAACAGGCGTGACGGGTAGGCGCCGGTCAGTCCGTCCCAGCTCGACAGCTGTACATCGTTGACGAAGGCCCGGTACGACAGCACCAGGTGCTGGTCGAGGTCGAGGCGGCAGTCCGGCCCGCGCGGACGTCCCGGGGCGCAGATCACCAGGCGCAGCATGCTGTGGCCCCAGCGGCTGACCCAGTTCTGGTTGGCCTCGGCCAGCAGGTAGTCCACCGAGTAGACCCGCTCCGGATCGATCTCCCCTAACGGCGCTTTGGCAAAGTCGTTGCCGGCATTGAGGAACGGCAGTGCCTGCGGGCAGGCCGGATGCTCCGGCGCCCAGTCAAAATGCGCCTTGAGGTAGGCCTGCAGTGCAGGTCGCCGGCAGGCGAAGCTGGGGTCAAGGAGGAAGTACTCCATATTGACCGCAACGAATTCCTTGGGGCTGCTCAGCTCATAGCTGTCGGGGCTGCGCGCCACCTGGCGGTTGTGCTGTTCGCGCTCCCCTCGCCGGCCCACGTACTGCGGCCAGCCGGCCAGGTCAAGCAGGCGCGGATCGTCGCTGAGGGTGAAGCGTCGTTCAGTCTGGCCACGGCACTGCTCCGGCAGGCCGACCTTGCCCAGGCTGTTCAACTGCCGGGCACACTGGCTGATCAGGCGTCGCTCGTCACCCTGCCAGAGCCGGGCGCGGTCATAGATATGGGTCAGTTCGTGCAGCACGGTGGCCAGCAGTTCCTGGCGCACGGTGCCATGGGGGCGGCCGGTCTTGCTGGTGGCGGCGCTGCCATCGGTGAGTGCGGGCAGCAACTTACGGTTGAGCTCGAGGGTGGATACCAGCGATGCCTGGCCGTAAGCGTCTTCGGGCATTTTCGTGCCCCAGCTGACGCGGATACGCCGGTCCAGGCGGGTCTTGAAACTGGGCGGCAGCGCTCGCAGCGCCTCATCCAGCAGCGCCTGGCTGGCGTCCTGCTGGGCGGGTGTCAGCCCGTCGGTTTCAAGGTGCAGTCGCAGGTCGGCCAGTGCGGGGCCGCCCAACAGGATCAGCAGGCCGCCCAGCAGCCAGGCGCGCAGGGTCTTCACAGGGCGAGGATGGCTTCGGCCAGTACCTGGTCGCTGGCCTCGCGTGCTTCAGGCACACGCTGGCGCAGGGTGTCGAATGCGGCTTCCAGCTGGGCACCACGGATTTCACCGCGGCTGGCGACATAACTGGCCGCATCGTCGCGGGCTTCGCGCACGACCTTGGAGTCGCGGATCGAGGTGGTGGTATCGGAGGTGAAGTCGATCGAGCGACCGAAAGCGCGCACGATAATGTTGCTGGTGGCCACCAGGGTTTGCGCCTGGGCTACATCGGCCAGCAACAGAAGGCCTAGGGTGGCGGCAATCAGCGGGTTACGCATGGAACATCTCCGGAAGGAACAGGGTAATCATTGGACGAGAATTGCTTGCGCCAGTTCAAGGTTGCCACCATGAAGTTGGGGGTGGTCCAGGCGCAACCGGCTCAAGGCGGCCTGCAGCAGGGCACCGCGCAGTTGTCCGTCGCTGGCGAGGAACACGGCGGCGTCATCATGGGCATCGAGCAACAGTTTGTTATCGAAGGGCGCCGAGGTCACCTTGCTGGTGACAGATAACGCATGACGCTCGCAGGCAGGTTGATCCGGCGGCAAAGGCTATCCCAATGCGCTGGCCGGGACCAGCGCAGGGAGCCCGGTTTCATTGCATGGTGTTACATGCTGAAACCGGCGGCGGGCACCTTCAGAGTGCCAGGATGGCCTGGGCCAGTTGGGCGTCGCTGGCTTGCAAGCCTGGGGCCTGCTGGCGGATGTGGGCGAACGCGCTTTCGAGCTTCACGCCGCGGATATCGCCCTGGCTGGCAACGAAGCTGGCAGCGTCGTCACGGGCAGCGCGCACGATCTTGTCGTCGCGGAACGACGAGGACACATCGGAGGTGGCGTCGGTGGAGGCGGCAACGGCGCCTACCACGGCATCGGTGGTCACCACGAAGCTGGTGGCGTTGGCGGTGGAAGCCAGGGCCAGCAGCACGGCGGCGCCAAACAAGCGGGAACGGAACATGGTCGATCTCCTGATTAAGCTGTTTCTGTGTGTCGGACGCACACTCAGCTGGTTACGCTACTTGTTTACCAAACTGGGTGCTTCAAGGGTATCACGCGATTGTGTCTGTGGCTTAGACAGGATAATAGCGAATTTTATCAACTGTACCTGTCAAAAATAACTCTTTTAAAACTGTACCTGTCACGTTGCCAGCCGCTCTATTCCGCGGCTCCAGAACGACAAAACCCGTCAGCAGTCACCTGCGACGGGTTTTGGAGAATTCGAGGTGCCGGCCTTGGCCGGCGAGCCCTGCATCAACGCCAGAACGGCTTGCTCAGCTCTTCGTAGCGCTGTGCTTCGCTGATGCCAGCGTCGGCCAGCAGGCGCGAATCCAGGCGAGCCAGCTGGTGGCGGCTGGCGATGCGGCGTTGCCAGAGCATCAGGTTGGCCAGCAGGCGCAGTGGCAGTGCAGCTTTGGATTGTTCGGTGGAGCTTTCGAAAACGAGACCGGAACTGAGGGTACGTTCCATGATGTGTCATCCTTCCGCTTGTGGCGGCATTAGGTAGTGATTTAACTGATGCCAATGATCCTCCTCTGTCGTCCAGAACAGTAGATACAGTTCACCTACATTGTGATGGTCCAGTTAACTGTTTTGAGGCACTGTTGCACTCGAAACAGGCGTAACTGTACTGGTCTGCACCTGTATGGTGCGTTTTTGTCAGGTTGGGGAAGGTGCGAGCGGAAAACCGGGGTGAAATCACCGGTACAGTAGAACAGTTTGTGAAAGTTTAACTGTGTCAGTTGCTCAGCCGACGCGCATTGCACGTCGTCGGCTGAGTACTGTGTGGCTTAGCTGGCGAGCATGCGCCCGGTTTCTTCCAGGTTTTCGTGCCAGGCCAGGGCTTCGCGCAGGATGTGCGGGGTATGCCCGCCCTTCTCGCAGGCGCGGGTGAAGTAGTCGTTCAGCGCCTCGCGGTAGTCTGGGTGCACGCAGTTGTCGATGATCACCCGCGCACGTTCCCGTGGCGCCAGGCCACGCAGGTCGGCCAGGCCTTGCTCGGTGACGAGGATGTCGACGTCGTGCTCGGTGTGATCGACGTGGCTGACCATCGGCACCACGCTGGAGATCGCGCCGCCCTTGGCGATGGACTTGGTGACGAAGATCGCCAGGTGGGCGTTGCGGGCGAAGTCGCCGGAGCCACCGATGCCGTTCATCATCCGCGTGCCGCAGACGTGGGTGGAGTTGACGTTGCCGTACAGGTCGAACTCGAGGGCGGTGTTGATGCCGATTATCCCTAAGCGACGCACCACTTCAGGGTGGTTGGAGATTTCCTGCGGGCGCAGGACCAGTTTGTCCTTGTAGCGCTCCAGGTTACCGAACACATCGGCGTTGCGACGGGTCGACAGGGTGATCGAGCTGCCCGAGGCGAAGCTCAGCTTGCCGGCGTCGATCAGGTCGAAGGTCGAGTCCTGCAGTACTTCGGAGTACATGGTCAGGTCTTCGAACGGCGAGTCGATCAGGCCGCACATCACCGCGTTGGCGATGCTGCCGATACCGGCCTGCAGCGGGCCGAGCTTGTTGGTCATGCGCCCTGCCGCCACTTCCTGCTTGAGGAAGTTGATCAGGTGGTTGGCGATGCCCTGGGTTTCGTCATCCGGCGGCAGCACAGTGGACGGCGAGTCCGGCTGCTCGGTGATGACGATGCCGACGATCTTGGCCGGGTCGATCGGGATCGCGGTGCTGCCGATGCGGTCATCGGCTTTTACCAGCGGGATCGGCGTGCGGGTCGGACGGTAGGTCGGGATATAGATGTCGTGCAGGCCTTCGAGGTTGGCATTGTGCGCCATGTTGATCTCGACGATCACCTGTTTGGCGAAGATCGCGAAGCTGGCCGAGTTGCCCACCGAGGTGGTCGGCACAATGTGGCCCTGCTCGGTGATGGCGACCGCTTCGATGACCGCGATGTCCGGCAGCTTCAGTTGCTGGTTGCGCAGTTGCTCGACAGTTTCCGACAAGTGCTGGTCGATGAACATGACCTTGCCATCGTTGATGGCCTTGCGCAGGGTGCTGTCGACCTGGAACGGCATGCGACGGGCCAGTACACCGGCTTCGGTCAGTTGTTTGTCGAGGTCGTTGCCCAGGCTGGCACCGGTCATCAGGCTGATTTGCAGGGGCGACTGCTTGGCGCGTTCGGCCAGCGCATGGGGCACGGCCTTGGCTTCGCCGGCGCGGGTAAAGCCGCTCATGCCGACGGTCATGCCGTCCTGGATCAGGCCAGCGGCATCAGCCGCACTCATTACCTTGCTGTGCAGGGAGGACAAGCGGATACGATCACGGTACATGGATTGTTATCTCGGGCTACTAAAGCTAGATGCGCAGTCTAGTGATTTAGCAACGCCGCGTCCCACGACCAAGGTCGAATGCGAAGCCTTGAAATAGAGCCTTCTGTCGGCTGGCTGGGGACGAAAAAGCCCCAGCCGGTACCGCGCTGGGGCTTATTGTCACAGGCTGGAGTTGTCTTAATCGACAGCCTTGACCATGTCTTCGATGACCTTCTTGGCGTCGCCGAAGACCATCATGGTCTTGTCCAGGTAGAACAGCTCGTTATCAAGGCCGGCATAGCCGCTGGCCATGGAGCGCTTGTTGACGATGATGGTCTTGGCCTTGAAGGCTTCGAGGATCGGCATGCCGGCGATCGGCGACTTCGGATCGTTCTTGGCGGCCGGGTTGACCACGTCGTTGGCGCCGAGCACCAGCACCACGTCGGCCTGGCCGAACTCGGAGTTGATGTCCTCCATCTCGAACACCTGGTCGTACGGCACTTCGGCTTCGGCCAGCAGTACGTTCATGTGCCCGGGCATGCGTCCTGCCACCGGGTGGATCGCGTACCGCACGGTCACGCCGTTGTGGGTCAGCTTCTCGGTCAGTTCCTTGAGCGCGTGCTGGGCGCGGGCCACCGCCAGGCCGTAGCCAGGGACGATGATCACCGAATCGGCGTTGCTCAGCAGGAAGGTCGCGTCGTCGGCCGAGCCGGATTTCACCGGACGGGCTTCTTGGGCGCCCGCCGGGCCGCCGGCATCTGCCGCGCCACCGAAGCCGCCGAGGATCACGTTGAAGAACGAACGGTTCATCGCCTTGCACATGATGTACGAGAGGATGGCACCGGACGAACCGACCAGGGAGCCGGCAATGATCAGCATCGAGTTGTTGAGCGAGAAGCCGATACCGGCCGCCGCCCAGCCCGAGTAGCTGTTGAGCATCGACACCACCACCGGCATGTCGGCGCCGCCGATCGGGATGATGATCAGCACGCCCATGACGAACGCCAGGATCAGCATCAGGGCAAAGGCGCTGTAGCTGCCGGTGAAGGTGAAGATCAGCCCCAGGCCAATGGTCGCCAGGCCCAGGATCAGGTTCAGCTTGTGCTGGCCGCTGAACTGTACCGGTGCGCCCTGGAACAGGCGGAACTTGTACTTGCCCGAGAGCTTGCCGAAGGCGATGACCGAACCGGAGAAGGTGATCGCACCGATGGCAGCACCGAGGAACAGCTCCAGGCGGTTACCGGTCGGGATCGGATCGCTGATGCTGGAGACGATGCCCAGCGACTGTGGTTCGACCACGGCGGCAATGGCGATGAACACCGCGGCCAGACCGATCATGCTGTGCATGAAGGCTACCAGCTCAGGCATCTTGGTCATTTCAACGCGCTTGGCCATGATCGAGCCCGCCGTACCGCCCACCAGCAGGCCGACGATCACGTAGCCGATGCCATCGCTGGCCAGTTCCGCGCCGAGCTTGTAGATCAGACCGACGGTGGTGACGATCGCCAGGGCCATGCCGAGCATGCCGAACAGATTGCCGCGTCGCGACGTGGTCGGGTGCGACAGGCCCTTGAGCGCCTGGATGAAGCACACCGAGGCGACAAGGTAGAGAAGTGTTACCAGGTTCATGCTCATGATTACTGCTTCCCCTCAGCCTTTGCGGCTTTCTTCTTGAACATCTCCAGCATGCGCCGGGTGACCAGGAAACCACCGAATACGTTGACCGCTGCCAGGGCCACCGCCAGGGTGCCCATGACTTTGCCCAGCGGCGTAACGGTCAGGGCGGCGGCCAGCATGGCGCCGACGATGACGATGGCGGAAATGGCGTTGGTAACCGCCATCAGGGGGGTATGCAGTGCCGGGGTGACGTTCCACACCACGTGATAACCGACGTAGATCGCCAGCACGAAAATGATCAGGTTATAGACGCCGTGAGAGATCAGCATGTCTTCCATTGTCTGGCTCCTTATCCGTTCTTGCGGATGATCTGGCCGTCGCGGCACATCAGGCACGCGGCGACGATATCGTCTTCGAGGTTGATCACCAGCGTGCCGTCCTTGTCGAACAGCAGCTTCATGAAGTCGAGCAGGTTGCGTGCATACAGCGCCGAGGCGTCGGCACCCACCTGCGCCGGCAGGTTGGTCGGGCCGACGATGGTCACGCCCTGCTCCACCACCACCTGGTCGGCGACGGTCAGCGGGCAGTTGCCACCCTGGGCGGCCGCGAGGTCGATGACTACCGAGCCTGGCTTCATCTGCGCCACGGTTTCGGCGCTGAGCAGGGTCGGCGCCTTGCGGCCGGGGATCAGTGCGGTGGTGATGACGATATCGGCCTGTTTGGCGCGCTCGTGCACGGCCTGGGCCTGACGCTGCATCCAGCTGGCCGGCATCGGACGGGCATAGCCGCCGACGCCTTCGGCGCACTCGCGTTCCTCATCGGTCTCGTACGGCACATCGATGAACTTGGCGCCCAGCGACTCGATCTGCTCCTTCACCGCCGGACGCACGTCCGAGGCCTCGATCACCGCACCCAGGCGCTTGGCCGTGGCGATGGCCTGCAGCCCGGCCACGCCGGCACCGAGAATCAGCACGCGCGCGGCTTTGACGGTGCCGGCGGCGGTCATCAGCATCGGCATGAAGCGCGGATAGTGGTGGGCAGCCAGCAGCACGGCCTTGTAGCCGGCGATGTTGGCCTGCGAGGACAGCACGTCGAGGCTCTGCGCCCGCGAGGTGCGCGGCGCGGCTTCGAGGGCAAAGGCGGTAATGCCGCATTCGGCCATCTTGGCAATGATGGCGTTGTTGAACGGGTTGAGCATCCCCACCAGGACGGTGCCACTCTTGATCAGGGCCAGTTCGCTGTCGCTGGGTGCTACAACTTTAAGAATCAGTTGAGCACCAAACGCATCGGCGGCGCTGCCAATAATGGCGCCTGCTGCTTCATAGGCACTGTCCGGAACGCTGGCGTTGATGCCGGCGCCGCTCTGGACGGTGACCTTATGCCCCTGCCCCACCAGTTTCTTGATGGTTTCGGGGGTTGCAGCAACCCGTGTTTCGCCCGTCTGCGTTTCGAGAGGAACACCAATGTGCACGTCAAATCTCCTGCGTGATCTTTTGTAGGTAAACCAGCGCACTGCGGATGGTGCAGCTGGGGCGGCCGATCAGCACGATCCCGCCGAATTCAGGCGGGGCGCGGCATTTTGCAGGTGATTCCTGAGCGTCTTCAACCAGTTTTGAAGGGTGACGAGATCTAAACTACAAGTCACCCTGTGACCGAATGTCGCAAGAACATGCCTGGAGCCCGTCAACTGCGGGCTTCAGGGAGATTACGGCAAATTTTGAAAAAAATCCGCCGAATTCGCTGAATGCGCTGTTCAAAACGCGATTTATGCTGTGAAAGCCGCATAATCAGCAGGGTTAAGGGGTGTCGGCAGGGGTGGGGAAACAGTTATATGAAATGCGACATTTCCTTATATCTGTAGGGTTGCAATTTTGCTGACTACGGGGTCAGGTTATAGCTGTCATCCTTGTGTTCGGCGGCATAGCGGTCGGCTTCGGCCGCCAGCCAGTCACGAAAGGCGCGCAGCGAGGCCGACTCGACCTTGCGCTCGGGGATCATCAGGTAATACGCCTTGATGCTCGACAGCGCATGCCGGTTGGCCACCACCAGGCGCCCTTCTGCCAGTTCCCGCTGGATCAGGAACGGCGGAATCAAGGCCACGCCCATCTGGTGCATGGCGGCCTGGGCCAACATTGAGAATAGCTCATAGCGCGGCCCCGTCATGTCCCGTGGCACGTTCATGTCCAGGCTGTTGAACCACTGGCGCCAGGCGTAGGGCCGCGTGGTCTGCTGCAGTAGCGGCAGTTGGGCGATGCGTCCGGCATCGAGCTGCCCTTCCCCGTCCAGCCAGGACGGGCTGCAGACCGGCACCGGGTTTTCGCCCATCAGCCGATGAGAGTGAGTACCGGGCCAGTCGGCGTCGCCGAAATAGATGGCGGCGTCGAAGTCGGTATCGGCAAACAGGAAGGGCCGGGTGCGGTTGGTCAGGTTGACCGTGACCTCCGGGTGACGCTGCTGGAAGTCCTTGAGCCTGGGCAGCAGCCATTGCGTGCCGAAGGTCGGTACCACCGCCAGTTCGATGACATTGGCGCCCTGCTGGCCCATCACCGACAAGGTGTCGCGCTCCACGGCATCGAGCTGTGCAGCCACACGGCGGCTATAGGAAAGCCCGGCTTCGGTGAGCTTCACCCCGCGGCGCGAGCGGCGAAACAGCTCGACATTGAGGAACTCCTCCAGACCGGCGATTTGCCGACATACGGCGCCCTGGGTCAGGGACAGTTCCTGGGAAGCCTTGGTAAAGCTCTCGTGGCGGGCCGCCGCCTCGAAGCAGACCAGGGCTGCAGTGCTGGGGATCTTGCGGCGCATGTACGTCAACCTCACTAATCTGGCGTAAAGATGGCCTTTCCGGTCATTACGGAGTGAGAAATTATCACAAGACTATGCGTATTCCTCGTTTGTCTCGTCACCGGAACAGGCCTAGGATCAATGCACAACAACTCTGGTCTCATTTTTCGAGGATTCGCTCATGGCCGGTAAAGCAAGCTTCAACTGGATCGACCCGCTGTTGCTGGACCAACAGCTCACTGAAGAAGAGCGCATGGTGCGTGACAGCGCTTATCAGTTCGCCCAGGACAAGCTGGCCCCGCGCGTGCTGGAGGCCTTCCGTCATGAGCAGACCGATCCTGCGATCTTCCGCGAAATGGGCGAAGTCGGCCTGCTGGGCGCGACCATCCCCGAACAATACGGCGGCAGCGGCCTGAACTACGTGTGCTACGGCCTGATCGCCCGCGAAGTCGAGCGTATCGATTCCGGCTACCGCTCGATGATGAGCGTGCAGTCTTCCCTGGTCATGGTGCCAATCAACGAGTTCGGCTCTGAAGCCACCAAACAGAAGTACCTGCCCAAGCTGGCCAGCGGCGAGTGGATCGGCTGCTTCGGCCTGACCGAGCCTGATCATGGCTCCGATCCGGGTTCGATGATCACCCGGGCAAAGAAAGTCGACGGTGGCTATCGCCTGACCGGCAACAAGATGTGGATCACCAACAGCCCGATCGCCGATGTGTTCGTGGTCTGGGCCAAGGACGATGCCGGCGATATCCGCGGTTTCGTGCTGGAGAAAGGCTGGCAGGGTCTGAGTGCCCCGGCCATTCACGGCAAGGTCGGCCTGCGCGCTTCGATCACCGGTGAAATCGTCATGGACAACGTCTTCGTGCCGGAAGAGAACATCTTCCCGGATGTGCGCGGCTTGAAGGGGCCGTTCACCTGCCTGAACTCGGCCCGTTATGGCATCTCCTGGGGTGCGCTGGGCGCCGCCGAGGCCTGCTGGCACACCGCTCGCCAGTACACCCTGGACCGTAAGCAGTTCGGTCGCCCACTGGCTGCCAACCAGCTGATCCAGAAGAAGCTGGCCGACATGCAGACCGAAATCACCCTGGCTCTGCAAGGCTGCCTGCGCCTGGGGCGGATGAAGGACGAAGGCACTGCCGCCGTCGAGATCACCTCGATCATGAAGCGCAACTCCTGCGGCAAGGCCCTGGATATCGCCCGCCTGGCCCGTGACATGCTCGGTGGCAATGGCATCTCCGACGAATTCGGCGTCGCCCGTCACCTGGTCAACCTGGAAGTGGTCAATACCTATGAAGGTACCCACGACGTCCACGCGCTGATCCTCGGTCGTGCGCAAACCGGCATCCAGGCCTTCTACTGATCAAGGAGCCAGCCCATGGGCGCGCTATCTCATCTGCGGGTACTGGATCTGTCGCGAGTGCTGGCCGGGCCGTGGTCCGGGCAGATCCTCGCTGACCTCGGGGCCGAAGTCATCAAGGTCGAGCGTCCGGGGACCGGCGATGACACGCGCGCCTGGGGCCCGCCCTTCTTGAAGGATGCCTACGGCGAGAACACCAGCGAGGCGGCTTACTACCTCTCGGCCAACCGCAACAAGCGGTCGGTGACCATCGACTTCACTCAGCCCGAGGGCCAGCGTCTGGTGCGCGAGCTGGCGGCGAAGTCCGATGTGGTGATCGAGAACTTCAAGGTGGGCGGCCTGGCCGCCTACGGGCTGGACTATGAAAGCCTGAAGGCGATCAACCCACAGCTGGTCTATTGCTCGATCACCGGCTTCGGCCAGACCGGGCCCTATGCCAAGCGTGCGGGCTACGATTTCATGATTCAGGGGCTGGGCGGGCTGATGAGCCTGACCGGGCGCCCTGAAGGCGACGAAGGTGCCGGGCCGGTCAAGGTCGGTGTAGCGCTGACGGACATTCTCACCGGTCTGTACTCGACGGTAGCGATCCTGGCCGCCCTCGCCCATCGTGACCACGACGGTGGCGGCCAGCACATCGATATGGCGCTGCTCGACGTGCAGGTAGCCTGCCTGGCCAACCAGGCAATGAACTACCTCACCACCGGTACGCCTCCCAAGCGTCTCGGGAATGCGCACCCCAATATCGTGCCGTACCAGGACTTTCCTACGGCCGATGGCGACTTCATCCTTACAGTGGGCAACGACGGGCAGTTCCGCAAGTTCGCCGAAGTCGCCGGTCAGCCGCAGTGGGCGGATGATCCGCGCTTTGCCACCAACAAGCTGCGGGTGGCCAACCGGGCCGAGCTGATTCCCCTGATCCGCCAGGCAACGGTGTTCAAGACCACTGCCGAGTGGGTGGCGCAACTGGAACAGGCCGGTGTGCCATGTGGGCCGATCAATGATCTGGCGCAGATGTTCGCCGACCCGCAAGTGAAGGCGCGGGGGCTGGCGATCGAGATTCCGCATCCGCTGGCCGGGCATGTACCGCAGGTGGCCAGTCCGATTCGCCTGTCCGAGACGCCGGTGGAGTATCGCAATGCGCCACCGCTGTTGGGTGAGCATACCGAGCAGGTGCTGGGCGAAGTGCTGGGGCTGGCAGGCGCGGATATCGAGCGCCTGCGTGGTGCGGGTGTGCTGTAACGGCATTCCCTTCTATATAGGAACGGCGCGTCAGCGGCTTGTTGTCATGAGTTTGAAATAAACCCTTGACGCCCCGTTTTATCTCTCTATAATTCGCCCCACTTCCGGCGCAGTCGAAACGGAAAACTCCTTGAGAATC
>NZ_JALRNG020000032.1:0-77201 GCF_030272875.2 Pseudomonas sp. BJa5 | reverse complement strand
TGATTCTCAAGGAGTTTTCCGTTTCGACTGCGCCGGAAGTGGGGCGAATTATAGAGAGATTAAATCGAGCGTCAAGCGCTAATTCAAAAATAACCCGATAAAAGAAAAATGCGCACTATATTGCTCAACTTTCCGTCTTTGCGCATCATAAGCCACCGCATCCAGCGCAGCCCCTCTCTATAAGGAACACCGATCCCCAATGAACGCCCAACCCCGCAGCCTGGCCGCCACGCTGTTCCCCATCGGCCTGCTGATGATCGCCATGGCTTCGATACAATCCGGCGCCTCCCTGGCCAAGAGCATGTTTCCCGTGGTGGGTGCACAAGGCACCACCACCCTGCGCCTGATCTTCGCCAGCATCATCATGCTGCTGCTGTTGCGCCCCTGGCGTGCGCGACTGACCCCCAGCACTCTGCGCACCGTAGTCATCTACGGCGTGGCCCTGGGCGGCATGAACCTTCTCTTCTATATGTCCCTGCGCACCGTACCATTGGGAATCGCCGTGGCCCTGGAATTCACCGGCCCTCTCGCCGTGGCGCTCTACGCCTCACGCCGGGCAGTGGACTTCCTCTGGATCGGCCTTGCCGTGGTCGGGCTCTTGTTGCTGGTCCCGATCGGGCAGACCGGCAGCGGTATCGACCTGCTGGGTGCCAGTTATGCATTGGGCGCCGGCGTGTGCTGGGCGCTGTATATCCTGTACGGTCAGAAAGCAGGTGCCGAGAACGGTATACAGACCGCGGCACTGGGCGTCATGATCGCTGCGCTGTTCGTTGCGCCAATCGGCATCGCCCACGCTGGCAGCGCCTTGCTCACCCCGGCACTGATCCCGATTGCCCTGGGCGTTGCGGTACTCTCCACGGCCCTGCCCTACAGCCTGGAAATGGTCGCCCTGACGCGCATGCCCGCCAGGACCTTCGGCACCCTGATGAGCATCGAACCGGCCTTCGGCGCATTGAGCGGGTTACTGTTCCTCGGGGAAATGTTGACCACTGCACAATGGTTGGCCATCGGTGCAATCATTACCGCTTCGGTGGGCGCCACCTTGTCGATGCGCAAGGAAAGCCCGGCCCTGGTAGCGGCCGATTGATTTGAGAAATATTTTCATTTAAATCCGAACTGGTCATTGTGCCGCGCACCCACGCTCTTTAAGCTGTCATGTAACGTCAACCTTGAAGTTATCTAATTGACAAGACAGGGACGCGAAAGCATCAGGAAGACGCAATAGAAATTAGACCCGGGCAGCAGATCCGGAACGTATTTAAGGACGGGAATGAAACGAATTTTGCTCATTCTGGCCGTGTTGGCCATCGCCGGGTGCGCGGCGACTGCAAAGACTGAAGTCAAGCGCGGTAAAAAGGGCCTGCATATCAACTGCTCCGGCCTCACCTCCTCCTGGGACAAGTGCTACGCCAAGGCCAGCGCAGCCTGTGGCAGCAAAAACTACAAGGTGATTGCCCGCTCTGGTGAAGACGATACCGAGCCCGGCGACTACCCATTCGGGCTCAACCCCGCCGGCTACACCAGCCGCAGCATGATCGTCATCTGCAAATAACGAGCATCTGACACAAAGGGCAGCCCATGGGCTGCCCTTTGTGCTTATAGCTGACGCTCGCGCTTTAAAGCGCCACGGTTCGCTCGCGCAACCACTGCAGCGCCGCTCCATCGAGCAAGGGTGCCAGGCGCTCGCAAACCTGCTGATGGTAGGCATTGAGCCAGCTGCGTTCCTGCTCGCTCAACAACTCCAGTAGCAGGCAGCGTGTATCGATCGGGCACAAGGTCAGGGTTTCGAATTCGAGGAAGTCGCCGAACTCGCTGCGCCCCGCCTCCCGATTGAACACCAGGTTCTCGATCCGCACGCCCCACTGCCCCGGGCGATAAGTGCCAGGCTCGATCGAAGTGATCATGCCGGCCTGCATCGCGGTCTGCGGCGCAGGTGCTGCCTGGTAGGCAATCACCTGCGGCCCCTCGTGCACATTCATGAAGTACCCCACCCCATGACCGGTGCCGTGTCCATAATCGACCTGGTCGGCCCAGATCGGCGCCCGGGCAATGGCATCGAGCAACGGCGAAAGAATGCCCCGCGGGAAGCGCGCCCGCGACAGGGCGATCACGCCCTGGAGCACGCGGGTGCAGTCCTGCTTCTGCGCACGGCTCGGCGTGCCTACCGGCACCATGCGGGTGATGTCGGTGGTGCCGCCCAGGTATTGACCGCCCGAGTCGATCAGCAGCAGGCCATCGCCTTCGATTCGCGCATGGGAAGCTTCGGTTGCCCGGTAGTGCGGCATGGCGCCATTGCCATTGAATGCGGCAATGGTCGAGAAGCTCAGTGAGACGAAGCCAGGACGCCGGGCACGGGCGGCACTGAGCTGCTCATCGATGGTCAGCTCGGTGACCGTCTCACGCCCCAGGTTCGACTCCAGCCAGGCGAAGAACTCGCACAAGGCCGCGCCGTCCTGCTCCATGACCTTGCGGATGTGCAGCAGGTCCTCGGCGCTCTTCTGCGACTTGGCCAGGGTCGTGGGATTCAGCCCTTCGACCAGGCGCACCTCGCCCCCCAGGCTGGCAATCAAGCCACTGGTGACCCGCGCCGGGTCGATCAGCAAGCTGCTGCCGGCCTGGATGGCGGCCAGTGCCGAATGGATGGCCTCGTAATCGCGCACCTCAATGCCATCGGCCGCCAGCACTTGGCGCAGGTGCGGGTCGAGCTTGCCTGGCGCAATGAACAGCAGCGCCCGGTCCTGACTGACCAGGGCGAAGGAAACGAATACCGGGTTGTAGGAGACATCGCTACCACGCAAGTTGAACAACCAGGCGATATCGTCCAGGGTGGCGATGAAATGCCAGCTGGCGTCACGCTCGCGCAGCACCTGGCGCAGCTGTGCCAGCTTCTCGGCGCGGCTCACCGTTGCCTCGGGTGGCAAGTGCTGATACACCGGGTTGACCGGCAGCTCCGGGCGGTCGCTCCAGACCTGTGCGAGCAGGTCCTTGTCGGTCAGCAGCCGGGCATTGCGAACAGCCAGGCGCTGCTCCAACTGGCGCGCCGAAGCCAGCGCCATGACCGCACCATCGACCGCCACCGCCCCGCCTTGCGGCGTTTGCTCGGCCAGCCAGTCCAACGGCCCCGGTTTGCCCGGTTGCAGTTTCACCAGCTCGATGGTGCTGCCGGCCAACTCCAGCTCGGCTTGTTCCCAGTAGCGGCTGTCGGCCCACAAACCGGCGAAATCCGCCGTTACCACGAGTGTGCCGACCGACCCCTGGAAGCCGGACAACCATTGCCTGCCCTGCCAGTAGCCCGGCAGGTATTCGGAAAGATGCGGATCCGCCGACGGTACCAACAGGGCGTCGACCCCCTCCCGGCTCATGACCTGACGTATTGCCGCCAGGCGTGCGCTGACCGGCACCTGGATTGAAGACTGAGTGTTCATGCTGACTCCTGCTACCACGGCATCCATTGTTATCGCCGCAGATAATGGAACAGGCTTCAGCCCCCGGCAACTGTCCAGAAGGGTCGGGACTGTAACGCGGCTTTTATCGCCCTGGCTGCGTTCTCGACATCCTCGGCCCGGGTGTAGCGACCGAGGCTCAGGCGGATCGTCTGGCGTGCGTCCTGTGGCGACAGGCCCAGTGCCAGCAACACATGGGAGGGTTGGCTGCTGGTCGAATTGCACGCCGAGGTCGAAGAAAACGCCAGGGTGCCGGCAAGACTCGCAAGATCCGGGCTTTGCGCACTGAAGGTCAGGCTCAGGGTATGCTCGATTCGCTGGCTGGCACTGCCATTGAGCACCAGGCCCGGGATGTCGCCAAGCTGCTCCAGCAGCAGCCGATGCAACTGGCCGATCCGCTGGACTTCTTCATCCTGCAGCTCGCCCGCCAGGGCGAAGGCCGCCCCCATGCCGGCGATCTGGTGAGTGGCCAGGGTACCCGAGCGCAAACCGCCCTCATGTCCGCCTCCGTGAATCTGCGCCTGTAACCGGGGCCTGGCCCGGTCACCGACATACAAGGCGCCGATGCCCTTGGGGCCATAGACCTTGTGGGCCGAGAACGACATGAGGTCCACCGGCCACTGACCGAGGTCGATCCTCAGTTTACCCGCCCCCTGGGCGGCATCGACATGCAGCAATGCGCCATGTTGGCGGACCAGCTCGCCGAGGGTGGCCACATCGTTGACCGTGCCCAGTTCGTTGTTGACCAGCATCAGCGACACCAGGAAGGTATCCGGGCGCAAGGCGGCGGCCAGCGCCTGGGCACTGATCAGGCCCTGGGCGTCCGGGGCCAGGCGCGTCACCTCGAACCCGTCCCGCTCCAGGTGCGAGACCGTATCGAGCACCGCCTTGTGTTCGATCTGGCTGGTGATGATGTGGCCGCCCTGGCGTCCCCGGGCCAGCCCCTTGAGCGCAAGGTTGTTGGATTCGGTGGCACCGGACGTCCAGATGATCTGCCGGGCATCGGCGCCGACCAGATTCGCCACCTGGGCCCGGGCCTGCTCCACCGCCTGGCGCGCCTGCTGACCATAGCGATGGGAGCCGGAGGCCGGGTTGCCGAAGTTGCCCGAGGCGCCCAGGCACTCGATCATCACCTGGATGACGCGCTCGTCGACAGGTGTCGTGGCGGCATAGTCGAAGTACAACGGAAAATTGTTCATTGCTGCAGGCTCTCTGGTTGTCCATGCCTGGAAAAGCAGACGCTTCGCTAAGAAGAGTAGGCAAAACCCGAGGCTATCCTGCCCCATCCATCATAGAACCATAAATTATGAATTCTTATATTTATATAACCATATAAAAATTGTATTTACTGGTACTGAACTTCCCGGCCTCCAGACCTTCTCATGAGTACAGCCCTGGTACGGGAGAACTGTTCATGCCCCGATCGACCGACCGCAAGCAAGGCGTTGTGCTGCTCGACACCCGCCCCCACACCCCGGAGCACGAGCACAGCGTGCACCTCAAGCTTGCCGAGCGTCTGGCGCAGTTGCTCCATACCCAGGTCGTCGAGCCGCTGCACGAACCCACGGCACGCGAAAACTTCTACTACCTGCCGACCGAAACCCTGATCGATGCCGACCGCTGCCTGAGGATGGGCATCGGCTCGTGCGACGACCTGTTCGGTGGTGTGGTGAGCCGGCCTTACATGGCGACCAAGGCCATCTCCCATCCGTTGCCCGCTGACGCCCGTTACCCGCTTGGCTGGACCGATGCCTTTGCCCGCAAGGCCAGCGATGCCCTGCTGCGTGGCTATACGGTGTTCAGCCTGGACGATGCGGCCCGGGCTGCGGCATTGCTGCTGCGCGACGGTCCTGTGCGGATCAAGCCGGTACGGGCCACGGCCGGACGCGGGCAGACCGTGGTCACCTCGATGAGAGGCGTGGAGCAGGCACTGACCGGCATGGACGAGCAGGAACTGGCGCTCTGGGGACTGACCCTGGAAGAGAACCTGACCCAGGTGCAGACCTTCAGTGTCGGCCAGGTACAGGTAGCGGGCATTCTCTGCAGCTACTACGGCACCCAGCAATTGACCCGTGATCATGCCGGCGAAGAGATCTACGGCGGCTCGGACCTGACCCTGGTCCGTGGCGGTTACGACACCTTGCTGCAACTGGCATTGGAGGAGCACCTGCGCCTGGCCATCACCCAGGCCATGACCTACGAGCAGGCGGCATTGCAAAGCTTTCCCGGGTTCATCGCCTCGCGCCGCAACTATGACGTCGCCCGCGGCCTGAACAGCCACGACAAGCCCTGCAGCGGCGTGCTCGAACAATCCTGGCGCATCGGCGGCGCCAGCAGTGCCGAGATCCTCGCCTTGCAGGCATTTGCCGCAGACCCTGGGCTAAGCCGTGTGCGCGCCTCCACCCATGAGGCCTTCGATGCCGCCGAACCACCTGCCGATGCGACCATCTTCTACCAGGGGAACGACCGTGAGCTGGGAAGACTCTGCAAATATGCACGGATCCGCGACTATGACCATCCATAGCGAACCCATCGAGATCCCCGTCGATGACGAATGCATCGCCGGCACCATCGTCAGCCCCGGCGACAAGGTGCCGGGCATTCTGTTCGTCCACGGCTGGGGCGGCAGTCAGCAGCGCGACCTGGCACGGGCCAAGCAGATCACCGGGCTTGGCTGCGTGTGCATGACCTTCGACCTGCGCGGCCATGAGAAGACCGAAAGCCAGCGCCTGAGCGTCACCCGGGCGCAGAACCTAGCGGACCTGGTGGCCGCCTACGACCGGCTGGTCAGCCATCCGGCGGTCGACACCAGCGCCATCGCCCTGATCGGCAGCAGCTACGGCGGCTACCTGGCGACCCTGCTCACCACCCTGCGCCCGGTCAAGTGGCTGGCCCTGCGGGTGCCGGCGCTGTACTGGGACGGCGACTGGACCTGCCCCAAGCATGGACTCGACCGCCAGCGCCTGACCGACTACCGCCAGCGCTCACTGGGCCCGGCCGACAATCGTGCCCTGGGTGCGTGCGCCGAGTTCGCCGGGGATGTGTTGCTGGTGGAGTCCGAACAGGACGACTACGTCCCCCACAGCACTCTGATGAGTTACCGCTCGGCCTTTGTCAGTGCCCACTCCCTGACCCACCGGATCGTCGATGGCGCCGACCATGCCTTGTCCAGCGACCGCAGCCAGAAGGCCTACAGTTCGATCCTCAGTGCCTGGGTCAGCGAAATGGTCATCGGTGCGCGTCTTGACCGCTACCCGCACCACTCACCCTGGTATTCCTGACCCTTGCAGCTGGCAGTGCAGGCCGTCGGTGGCGTTGCGGGCAAGACTGCTCAAGGTCTGGAAGGCGGCGAAATTCACCCCTTTGGCCTGGTGTTGCTGAATCAGTTGCAGGAAGGGTTCCTGCTCGAAGCTGCTGACCGCTGCCTCCCAGGCGCGGCGCGACTGCCATTGCAGACACTGCAGTACCCGGCTGCCGTCCTCGCTGGCCTGGACACTGGCGCCCACCAGCCCCGCGTGCTGCAACGCCAGTTCCTCGCTGCGCTCGGCAAGCGCCCGGGCCAGGGCGTGCTGGTAGGTGGGCGTCACTTCGAACTCGATCATCTGGGTAAAGCACTGGCTGCGCGGTGAAACCATCATGGGCACTCTCTCCCTGCCATTGAACTTGCTGTATGACGGCAGGCAGGGTAAAACCTCTAGTTAACTCAAGGTCAAGAGGTTTTTCAGCATGACGCCCAGCCCGACCGACAAGGTCATGACCGTCGGCCAACTGGCGGCCCGCAGCGGCGTCGCGGTCACCGCCCTGCACTTCTACGAAAGCAAGGGCCTGATCCACAGCACCCGCAGTAGCGGCAACCAGCGACGCTATCCGCGCGAAGCCTTGCGGCGCGTGGCGGTGATCAAGATGGCCCAGCGCCTGGGCATTCCCCTGGCGACCATTCATGAAGCCTTGAAAACCCTGCCGACAGGGCGCGCGCCCACGGCCGCGGACTGGCAACGATTGTCTGAACAGTGGCGCCAGGACCTGACCCAGCGCATCGACAAGCTGCTGATGCTGCGCGACCAACTGGACGGCTGCATCGGCTGCGGCTGCCTGTCATTGCAGAGCTGCCCGCTGCGCAATTGCGACGACCAATTGGGCGTACAGGGACCGGGCCCGCAACTGCTGGAGCCCGGCGCCGACCCTGGCCACTAGTCCGGCAAGGCCGCCAGGCGCAGTGCCAGGGCCTTGGCCTGCAAGGCAACATCGGTGACGGCCGTGCTTTCCCACCACAGGCCGCGCAAGGGCGGGCCCATGGCAAACAGACGCTCGCTGAACTGACCGTCGGCGTGCTGCACGCCGCCACCGGCATCGGCGGCAATCCCCAGGGCCAGCGGCCCTGGGCGGATCAGGCGGCGCTGCAGCAGTTGCCGGGGTAAGGGGCGATCGACGCGGCGCCAGTCGTATTCAATACCGCTGGAGTTGATCAACGCCGCGCCGGCCACTTCGGTTGCCTGCGAATGGCCACGAAAACGCACGCTGATCAGCGGCGACTCACCCGGCGCCGACACCAGGCCTTGCAGCGATGCGGCGTGAATCCGCAAGCGCCCCTCCTCCTCCAGGCGCGCCAGCAAGGCCGCGCCCTGGGGTGGCGAGCGATGATGGTGGCTCTCCCACCACGGCCGCACATGACGCACGAACTGCCGGCGCTGGCGATCGCTGGCCTGGCTCCAGAGCCGGGCGATATGCACGCGTACGGTATCCAGTGGCGCCTGCCAGTCGATGCCCTGAGCCTGAGCCTGGCGGCATTGCCCACGCAAGGCCCGAAGCAATTGCAAGGGGCTGCGAAGCGCGGGATCGGCGGCAAGAAAATCACTCCAGGCCGGCGGCTGGCGGCGCACCTGCGGCAACAGCCCATGGCGCGAGAACACCTCGATCGGACCTCGGTGCCCGGCCTGTTCGAGCGAGACCACGGCATCGACCATGGTCAACCCGGAGCCAATGATCAGCACTCTGCCCATCGGGTCGATCCTGCCCATTGCCGACACATCCCAGGGATCGACCGCCGCGGCATTGAAGCCATCGTCATCGATCCGGGCCGTACGCGCCGCAGCGAACATGCCGGTGGCGAGCACGGCGCGCGCCCCGTGCACGACGCGGCCATCGTCCAGGACAAGATGCACGCCGCGCTCATCGACCTGCAGGTCCACCGCCTCGGCTCGCACATGCGCAAGGCTCGAACCCTGGCACTCGCCCTGCGCCTGCGCCTCGGCCAATCGCTGGCGGGCATAGACGCCGAACAGGCCACGCGGCGGGAACAACTCGGCGACCGGTACAGCCTGCTCGGCAGATTCGGGCCAGCCACCCGCGGCGATGTGTTGCTCCAGCCAGTGCGTGAGGTCGTCGGCATTGTCCGGATCGACGCTCATGCGCGCCGCGTTGCCGTTCAAGGTATGGCCCGGTTGCATGGCACTGTAGGCCTCGCCACGGCCCAGCTCGTGGCGCGGCTCGATCACCAGCAGGCGACGACGACCGGGTTGGCGCAACAGCTGCCCGGCCAGCAAGGCACCACTCAGGCCACCGCCAATGATCAACACATCGGCGACGGGAAACTGCGGTTGCGGATGAACGCTCATGGGTGGCTCCGTCTTGTTTGACGGCCATGATAGGCAGCAGCTAGCGGGAAAAGCAGCCGTACCGGTACCAAAGTAGGATCAACCGATACCCGGCGCCACGCGGCGGCGATAGTCACTGGGGGCAAGGCCGGTAACCTTGTGGAAGACCTTGCGAAACGCCCCCGGATCCTGATAGCCGACGCCCCAGGCGATCTGGTCGATGCTGCGGTTGGTGAACTCGAGCATCCGGCAGGCCCGACCGACACGCACCTGCTGGCAGTACTCGGTGGGTTTGAGGCCCGTGGCACTGCGAAAGCGGCGCAGGAAGGTACGCGATTCGAGCCCTGCGCACTCGGCCATGGCCGACAGGTTCACATCCCGGGCGCCGCTGCTTTGCAGCCAGTGCTGGACCTTGAGCACCGCTTCGTCGCCATGGTCCAGGCGCGGGCTGAAGCCGGTGCAGGGCCGCTGCCCGGCACCGACATGCTCCACGGCCAAAAAGCGCGCGGTCTCGGCCGCCAGGGTCTGGCCCAGGTAGCGTTCCACCAGTTTCAGGCCCAGGTCGGTCCAGGCCATCAGCCCGGCCGAGGTGATGATGTCGCCATCGTCGAGCACCGGCAGGTTGGCCTCGACCTTGACCTGGGGAAAGCGCTCGGCCAGGGACTGGGCGAAATTCCAGTGGGTGGTGGCCGCCCGCCCGTCGAGCAGGCCAGTGGCGGCGATGAAGAACACCCCGACGCACACCGACACCAGCAGGATGCCTTCGCGGTGCCATTGGCGCAGGTCGTGGCAGAAGCGTTCGAGCAGTTCGGGGGTGGGCGCCTGGGTCAGGCTTGGCGGAATGATCATGGCCCGGGGCTGATGCGGGCTATCCGGGTGGCTGTCGAAGGTCACGGCCAGCTGTCCGCGCTCATCGTGCCCCCAGTGACTGATGCGCAGCAGCGGCCGGTCGAGCGCCCCCAGTTCATGGCGCAAGCGGTTGGCCACGGCGAACAGGTCGGTCAGGCCATGCACGGCCGCCGTCTGCGCACCGGGATAGACCAGCAGACCGATTTCCAGCATGTCGCAGCCTTTGGCCATTGTCAGTTTTTCCCGCCCTTTTGTCGTTCGCGCCAATCCGCAAGCGCACCGTTCAAGCCTATAACTATCACCACGCCACAACCACTCCCCCACACGAGGCTTTTGCAATGAGCAAGCAGGCACTGATCGTCATCGACATCCAGAACGACTACTTTCCCGGCGGTAAATGGACCCTGGATGGCGCCGACCCTGCCGCCGACAACGCCGGCAAAGTATTGGCCGCGGCCCGCGCCCGGGGCGACCTGGTGGTGCATGTGCGCCACGAGTTCGAATCCGCCGACGCGCCGTTCTTCGCCCCCGGTTCCGACGGCGCGCAGATCCACCCCAAGGCTGCGGCACTGCCCCATGAGCCGGTGGTGCTCAAGCACAAGGTCAACGCCTTCCTCGATACCGGTCTGAAGAAGTTGCTGGACGAGCATCACACCGAGTCGGTCACGGTGATCGGCAGCATGAGCCACATGTGCATCGACGCCGCCACCCGTGCTGCTGCCGATTTCGGCTACGACACCACCGTCATCCATGACGCCTGCGCCACCCGCGCCCAGGAATTCAACGGGGTGACCATTCCGGCAGCCCAGGTGCACGCCACCTACATGGCGGCGCTGGCCTTTGCCTACGCCCAGGTCATTTCCACCGAGGACTACCTGAGCGCCAATACCCGCTAACCTCAATGGGCTTGCCTGACCCTCTGGCGTTTCACCGAACAGGAGATAGCAGTCATGAGCACCTTCACCACCCGCGACGGCACCACGATCTACTACAAGGACTGGGGCAGCGGCCAGCCGGTCGTGTTCAGCCACGGCTGGCCGCTGTCGTCCGACAGCTGGGAATCCCAGATGCTGTTTCTCGCCGACCACGGCTATCGCTGTATCGCCCATGACCGGCGTGGTCACGGACGCTCCAGCCAACCCTGGCACGGCAACGAAATGGACACCTACGCCGACGACCTGGCGCAGTTGTTCGAGCACCTGAAGCTCAAGGACGCAATCCTGTTCGGCTTCTCCACCGGGGGCGGTGAAGTCAGCCGTTATATCGGTCGTCACGGCACCGGGCGCCTGGCCAAGGCCGGGCTGATCTCGGCGGTGCCGCCGCTGATGCTCAAGACGGCGGACAACCCCCTGGGCACGCCGATCGAGGCCTTCGACGGCATTCGTGCCGGTGCCCTGGCCGATCGCTCGCAACTGTACAAGGACATCGCCGGTGGGCCGTTCTTCGGCTTCAACCGCCCGGGTGCCAAAGTGTCCCAGGGTTTGATCGATTCATTCTGGATGCAGGGCATGATGGCTGGCCACAAGAATGCCTATGACTGTATCAAGGCCTTCTCGGAAACAGACTTCCGCCAGGACCTGCCCAAGTTCGACATTCCAACCCTGGTGATTCATGGCGATGACGACCAGATCGTGCCGATCCAGGCCGCGGGGCCGGAGTCGGCCAAGCTGATCAAGGACGCGACCCTGATCGTCTATCCGGGTGCGCCCCATGGCCTGACCGACACTCACAAGGACAAGGTCAACGCGGATCTTCTGGCGTTTATCAAGGGCTGATCGCGTACGTAGGAGCGGGCTTGCCCCGCGATGCGATGTGACTGACAACACGCAATCGCGGGGCAAGCCCGCTCCTACGAAGCCATTGCGTCAGATGACGACGTTGCGCACGAAGCGCGCCGCGACCTCGCCTTCGTTGCGGTAGGCGTGCATGCGGTTGCTGGCGAAGCTGAAGAAGTCGCCGGTCTGCAGACGGTGCTGCTGATCCTCGATGATCAGGGTCAGGCAACCTTCGAACACATACAGTTGCTCGCTCCAGCCATCGGCATCGGCTTCGGACAGGTAGGTCTCGCCCGGTTCCAGGCGCCATTCCCACAGTTCCACTTCGCGGCTGGCTACCGAGCTTGCCAGCAGCACAGCCTTGCTCCCAGGACGTTCTCCGGTCCAGGCCAGTTCGTTGATCCGGCTGGGATCGCGGTTGTCCGGTGCCTGGATCAAGTCGGTGAAGGCGACATCGAGTGCCTCGGCAAGACGGTCCAGGGTGGTCAGGCTGACGTTCTTCTCGCCCGCCTCGATGGCCACCAGCATGCGCCGGCTGACCCCGGACTTTTCCGCCAGGGCGCTCTGGCTGAGGTCGGCGGCGTGGCGCAGGCGACGGACGTTCTGACTGACGTGTTGCAGCACCGAGGCGCGCTGGCTGGATTCTTTGTGCACTATATTGCTCACAGGTAGGGGTTGCGCAGTATACTGCCCACTTTCGCCGCAATTGTGCGTCGCCCTACTTCCGTGTGCAAGCCATGAACCCGATCAACACCGCAGAACGCCCTTCCGTTTCTTTCCGGCTCAGCAAGGCGGAACTTGTGCTGGTGTTCATCACCATGCTCTGGGGTGGCACCTTCCTGCTGGTGCACAACGTCATGACCGTCAGCGGGCCGATGTTCTTCGTCGGCCTGCGCTTTGCCGCCGCCGCCCTGTTCGTCGGCCTGGTCTCGGCCCGTGCGCTGTCGGGGCTGACCGCCACCGAGCTCAAGGCCGGCGTGCTGATCGGCGCCTCGATCATGCTCGGCTACGGCTTGCAGACCTACGGACTGCAAACCATCAGCAGCAGCCAGTCGGCATTCATCACCGCCTTGTACGTGCCGTTCGTGCCCTTGCTGCAATGGCTGGTGCTGGGTCGCCGTCCCGGCCTGATGCCGAGCCTGGGCATCGGTTTGGCCTTCGTCGGCCTGATGCTGCTGGCCGGACCCGAGGGCGGCTCGCTGCAAATGAGCGAGGGCGAGCTCGTCACTCTGGTCAGCGCCGTGGCTATCGCCGCCGAGATCATCCTGATCAGCCGTTACGCCGGCAAGGTCGATGTGCGGCGGGTCACTGTGGTGCAACTGGCGACCGCCTCGATCCTGTCGTTCCTGATGATGGCCCCGACCCGGGAAAGCGTGCCGGACTTTTCCTGGTTGCTGCTGCTCAGCGCCCTGGGTCTGGGCGCCATGAGCGCGGTCATCCAGGTAGCGATGAACTGGGCACAGAAGTCGGTATCCCCTACCCGGGCGACCCTGATCTACGCCGGCGAGCCGGTATGGGCCGGCATCGTCGGGCGCATCGCCGGTGAGCGCCTGCCGGGCATCGCCCTGCTTGGCGGCTTGCTGATCGTGATCGCGGTGATTATCAGCGAGCTGAAGCTCAAACGCCGTGAAGAAAAACCTGAAACACTCCAGGCGCCCGGGCAGGCTCCCGAGACCGGTCGCTAGCCGCCGGATCTCGTCTATCCTTTGAAAAAAACTGTTATAAAAAATCTATTTGATACAGCCTGTTTGTAGGATTCTGCCACAGCTTCACGGTTGGTGATCGACGGTGCGCCACGTATGATCCCTTACAAACTCCTGCAGATTAGAAATCTATGTCCTTGATAGTGCTACTGCTTCTGCCGTTTCTCGGCAGCTGCCTGGCGGCTGTCTTGCCGCACAATGCACGCAATAGCGAGTCCCTGCTTGCCGGGCTCGTCGCCCTGGTCGGTACCGTCCAGGTCGCCTTGCTGTACCCACAGATCGCCCATGGCGGCGTGATCCGCGAAGAATTTCTCTGGTTGCCAAGCCTGGGGCTGAACCTGGTCCTGCGCATGGACGGCTTCGCCTGGCTGTTCTCCCTGCTGGTACTGGGCATTGGCACCCTGGTGTCGCTGTATGCGCGCTATTACATGTCGCCACAGGACCCGGTGCCACGCTTCTTCGCCTTTTTCCTGGCATTCATGGGCGCCATGCTCGGCCTGGTGATTTCCGGCAACCTGATCCAGATCGTGTTCTTCTGGGAACTGACCAGCCTGTTCTCGTTCCTGCTGATCGGCTACTGGCACCACCGCGCCGATGCCCGGCGCGGTGCCTACATGGCCCTGATGGTCACCGGTGCCGGAGGCCTGTGCCTGCTGGCGGGGGTACTGCTGCTCGGCCATGTGGTCGGCAGCTACGACCTGGACAAGGTCCTCGCTGCCGGCGAACAGATTCGCAACCACGCCCTGTACCCCGTCCTGCTTCCCCTGATCCTGCTCGGTGCCTTGAGCAAGAGCGCGCAATTTCCCTTCCACTTCTGGCTACCACACGCCATGGCCGCGCCCACGCCGGTCTCGGCCTACCTGCACTCGGCGACCATGGTCAAGGCCGGGGTTTTCCTTCTGGCGCGCCTGTGGCCGGTGCTGTCCGGCAGCGAAGAATGGTTCTGGATCGTCGGCGGCGCCGGGGCCTGCACCCTGATGCTCGGTGCTTTCGCAGCGATGTTCCAGAACGACCTCAAGGGCCTGCTGGCCTATTCGACCATCAGCCACCTGGGCCTGATTACCCTGCTGCTGGGCCTGAACAGCCCGCTGGCTGCGGTCGCGGCAGTGTTCCACATTCTCAACCACGCCACCTTCAAGGCCTCGCTGTTCATGGCCGCCGGCATCATCGACCATGAAAGCGGCACCCGCGATATCCGCCGCCTGAGCGGCCTGTTCCGGCTGATCCCGTTCACCGCGACCCTGGCCATGGTGGCCAGCGCCGCCATGGCCGGGGTGCCGTTGATGAACGGTTTCCTGTCCAAGGAAATGTTCTTCGCCGAGACCGTGTTCATCAGCTCCAGCCCCTGGATCGAAGCCTCGCTGCCGGTGATCGCCACCCTGGCGGGGACCTTCAGCGTGGCCTACGCCTTGCGCTTCACCGTCGATGTGTTCTTCGGCCCGCAGGCCACCGATCTGCCCCACACGCCGCACGAGCCGCCGCGCTGGATGCGCGCACCGGTCGAACTGCTGGTGCTGACCTGCCTGGTGGTGGGCATGTTCCCGGCCCAGTCCGTCGGCCCGCTGCTGGCCGCCGCCGCCCTGCCGGTGGTTGGCGGCACGCTGCCCGAGTACAGCCTGGCCATCTGGCACGGCTGGAACGCGCCGCTGATCATGAGCCTGATCGCCATGACCGGCGGCGTCGTGCTCTACCTGTTGCTGCGCAACCCGCTAAAAGTCGGCCGTTTCCCTCACCCGCCGCTGATCGGGCGCCTCAACGGCAAGCGCCTGTTCGAGCACGGCCAGGTGCTGCTGATGCGCCTGGCGCGTCGCTTCGAGCGCCTGATGACCACCAAGCGCCTGCAAAAGCAGCTGTTCATGCTGGTGCTGGTGGCCCTGCTGGCCGGCCTGCTGCCCATGCTGCACAGCGGCCTGAGCTGGGGTGACCGACCGAAGATTCCAGGCTCCGGGGTCTTTGTCATCCTCTGGCTGATCGCCATCGCCTGCGCCGTGGGTGCGGCCTGGCAAGCCAAGTACCACCGTCTGGCAGCCCTGACCATGGTCAGCGTCTGCGGCCTGATGACCTGCATCACCTTCGTCTGGTTCTCGGCCCCGGACCTGGCCCTGACCCAGTTGGTGGTCGAAGTGGTCACCACCGTGCTGATCCTCCTCGGCCTGCGCTGGCTGCCACGGCGAATCGAAGGGGTGTCGCCCCTGGCCGGCACCCAGGAACGGGCGCGCCTGCGCCGCCTGCGCGACCTGATCCTGGCGGTGCTGGTGGGCAGCGGCATGGCGCTGCTGTCCTATGCCATGCTGACCCGCCCGACACCGAACTTCATCTCGTCGTTCTACCTGAGCCGGGCCCTGCCCGAGGGCGGTGGCAGCAACGTGGTCAACGTCATGCTGGTGGACTTCCGCGGCTTCGACACCCTGGGCGAAGTCACGGTGCTGGTGGCCGTGGCCCTGGCGGTGTTCGCCCTGCTGCGCCGCTTCCGGCCACCGCGCGAGAGCATGCAACTGCCGGCCCAGCAGCGCCTGCTGGCGCCCGACGTGGTCACCGACCTGATCAACCCGCGCCAGGCCGCCGATACGGCGCTGGGCTTCATGATGGTGCCGGCGGCGCTGGTGCGTCTGCTGCTGCCGATCGCCATGGTGATATCGATGTACCTGTTCATGCGCGGGCACAACCAGCCCGGCGGCGGTTTTGTCGCGGGCCTGGTGATGTCGGTGGCGTTCATCCTGCAGTACATGGTGGCCGGCACCCAGTGGGTCGAGGCCCAGATGAGCCTGCGTCCGCTGCGCTGGATGGGCACCGGCCTGTTGTGCGCCACCTTCACCGGTGCCGGTGCGATGCTGCTGGGCTACCCGTTCCTGACCACCCATACGGCTCACCTGCACCTGCCGCTGCTGGGTGACATCCATGTCGCCAGCGCGCTGTTTTTCGATATCGGCATCTTTACCGTCGTCGTCGGCTCGACCCTGTTGATCCTCACTGCCCTGGCTCACCAAGCGGTGCGTGGTCACCGTCCGGCCGGCCAGCCCAGAACCACCCAGACAGGAGCCGCCTGATGGAAGAAGTCATTGCAGTTGCCATTGGTGTGCTGGCCGCCTCCGGGGTCTGGCTGATCCTGCGCCCACGGACCTTCCAGGTGGTCATGGGCCTGTGCCTGCTTTCCTATGCGGTCAACCTGTTCATCTTCAGCATGGGTAGCCTGTTCATCGGCAAGGAGCCGATCATCAAGGACGGCGTGCCCCAGGACCTGCTCAACTACACCGACCCGCTGCCCCAGGCCCTGGTGCTCACCGCCATCGTCATCAGCTTCGCGATGACCGCGCTGTTCCTGGTGGTGCTGCTGGCCTCGCGCGGCCTGACCGGCACCGACCATGTGGATGGCCGGGAGAGCAGCGAATGAGTGCGATGAACCAACTGATCATTGCCCCGATCCTGCTGCCGCTGCTGACCGCCGCGCTGATGTTGCTGCTGGGCGAAAAGCGCCGGCCGCTCAAGGCGCGCCTGAACCTGTTTTCCAGCCTGCTGGGGCTGGCCATCTCGGTCTGCCTGCTGTTCTGGGTACAGGCCCAGGGCCAGGCCAGCTCTATCGGCGTCTACCTGCCGGGCAACTGGCCGGCACCGTTCGGCATCGTCCTGGTGCTCGATCGCCTGTCGGCCCTGATGCTGGTCCTGACCGGGATTGTCGGCGTCAGCGCCCTGCTCTTCGCCATGGCCCGCTGGGACGGCGCCGGCGCCAGCTTCCACGCGCTGTTCCAGATCCAGCTGATGGGCCTGTATGGCGCGTTCCTGACCGCCGACCTGTTCAACCTGTTCGTGTTCTTCGAAGTGTTGCTGGCGGCCTCCTACGGCCTGCTGCTGCACGGCTCGGGACGGGCACGGGTGAAGGCCGGGCTGCATTACATTGCCATCAACCTGTTCGCCTCGTCGCTGTTCCTGGTCGGCGCCGCCATGCTCTATGGCGTCACCGGCACCCTGAACATGGCTGATCTTGCGTTGAAGATCCCGCTGGTGCCCGAGGCCGATCGCGGCCTGCTGCACGCAGGTGCAGCGATCCTGGCCATCGCCTTCCTGGCCAAGGCCGGGATCTGGCCGTTGAACTTCTGGCTGGTGCCAGCCTACTCGGCGGCCAGCGCGCCCGTCGCCGCGCTGTTTGCGATCATGACCAAGGTCGGTTTCTACACCGTGTTGCGCCTGTGGACCTTGCTGTTCTCCGGCCAGGCCGGCGCCTCGGCCTTCTTCGGCGGTGACTGGCTGATCTACGGTGGCCTGGCGACCCTGGGCTGTGCGGCGGTGTCGATCCTCGCCGCCCAGCGCCTGGAGCGCATGGCCAGCCTGAGCATCCTGGCGTCGGCGGGCACCCTGATGGCCGCCGTCGGTTTCGGCCAGGTGGCACTGACGGCCGGGGCGCTGTTCTACCTGGTCAGCTCGACCCTGGCACTGTGCGCGCTGTTCCTGCTGGCCGAGCTGATCGAGCGTTCGCGCTCGGCCAACGAGGCGCCGCTCGATGACGACGACTGCCAGCCCTCGCCGCTGGAGTCGCTGCACCCGCCCAAGGGCATCAACCTCGATGACGAGCAGAAGGCGGTGATCGGCCAGGTGATCCCCTGGACCATGGCCTTCCTGGGCCTGAGCTTCATCGCCTGCGCCTTGCTGATCATCGGCATGCCGCCGCTCTCGGGCTTCATCGGCAAGGTCAGCCTGATCGCCGCGCTGTTCAATCCCCAGGGGCTGGGCATGGCGGTCGAGCAGCCGCTGTCCATTGCCGGCTGGGCCCTGGTGGCGCTGCTGGTACTCTCGGGCCTGGCTTCGCTGATCGCCCTGACCCGGGTCGGTGTCCAGCGTTTCTGGACGCCACAGGAGCGCCCCTCGCCCTTGCTGCGCCGCTACGAGTGCATTCCCATCGTCGCCTTGCTGGGCCTGTGCATCGTCCTGAGCGTGCGCGCCGAGCCGCTGCTGCGCTACACCCAGGACACGGCGGCCAGCCTGCAGGACCCTGAGCAATACATCAGCGCCGTGCTCGCTACCCGGCCGATTCCCGGCCCCACCAGCCAGGCCGCCAACGCCCAGGTGCAACCATGAAACGCCTGTTCCCCGCTCCCTTGCTGTCCCTGGCCTTGTGGGTGCTATGGCTGGTGCTGAACGTCTCGATCAGCCCCGGCAACCTGTTGCTCGGCGCCCTTTTCGCATTCCTGGCCCCCCTGCTGATGGCGCCGTTGCGCCCGCTGGCGGTGCATGTCCGCCACCCCGGGACCATCCTGCGCCTGATCCTGCGGGTCGGTATCGATGTGCTGGTTTCCAACCTGCAGGTGGCGCGCGGCGTCTGGTCAGCCGGGCGTCGGGCGCCGCGCTCGAAGTTCGTGCATATTCCCCTGGAGTTGCGCGACGCCCACGGGCTCGCGGCCCTGTCGATGATCACCACGGTCATCCCGGGCACCATCTGGTCGGAGCTGGCGCTGGATCGCAGTGTCCTGTTGCTGCACGTGTTCGACCTGGACGATGAGGCGCACTTCATCGAGCACTTCAAACAGACCTATGAACGCCCGCTGATGGAGATCTTCGAATGACTGGCCTGCTCGCCAATGCCGTTCTCGCCAGCCTGTTCATCTTTGCCCTGGCGATGGCCCTGACCCTGTACCGGCTGTTTCGCGGCCCTTCGGCCCAGGACCGGGTCCTGGCCCTGGACTACCTGTACATCCTGGCGATGCTGATGATGCTGGTGCTGGGCATCCGTTACGCCAGCGACACCTACTTCGAAGGTGCACTGCTGATCGCCCTGTTCGGCTTTGTCGGCTCCTTTGCCCTGGCCAAGTTCCTGCTGCGTGGCGAGGTGATCGAATGAACAACCTCAATGAACTGCCACTGTGGATTGAAGTGCTGGTGGCGGCGCTGTTGCTGCTGGGCAGCCTGTTCGCCTTCAGCGGCGCGCTGGGCCTGATCCGCCTGAAGGATTTCTTCCAGCGCATGCACTCCCCGGCCCTGGCCTCGACCCTGGGGACCTGGTGCGTGGCGCTGGCCTCGATCCTGTATTTCTCCGCGCTCAAGGACACGCCGGTGCTGCACGCCTGGCTGATTCCGATCCTGATGGCGATCACCGTACCGGTGACCACCCTGCTGCTGGCCCGGGCTGCGCTGTTTCGCAAGCGCATGGCCGGTGACAAGGTGCCAGAAGAGGTCAGCAGCGGACGTGAACGGGGTAACTGACGGCTACTGGCTGAGCTTCTGCAGCTCGCGGCGGACCATGGCCGCGTACTCGGGCGGGCTCAGCTGATACAGCTGCGTAGCCACCCAGGTGAGCCAGGAGCCCTGCAGACTGGACCGTTGCGCCAGCCACTGTTCGGCCTGCTCGCGGGCCTGATCCTGATAGCGCGCGTGAAAATCGGCGCGTCCGGCTGACGCGGTCACTCGCTGGCCTTGAAGGTGGTCAGTTCGCCCTTGCGCCACTTGGCCGCCTTGCCGGTTGCGCCCTTGAGAATCTTGCCCAGGCCTTCCTGCAGTTGCTCATGGGCGGCGAAAATCATCACCACACCCTGGCCTTCGCGCAGGACGATACCCTCGCCTTCGGGCACGGATACGAAGGCGTAGTCGCCCAGGCCATAGACCGTCAGTTTGATTTCGCGATAGCGAACTTCCAGTTTGCCACCTTCGCGGCTGGGCAATACGGCGGCGCGGAAATGATCGCCGACCTTGAGCTCCAGTCGCTGCTTGTCATCGACAACCAATGCCGTCTGGGTGTCGATTTCGGCCATGTACAGGCCTTCGGCGTTTTGCTCGGTGACATAGACAAAACGCGATTGAAACTGTTTGACCAATTTGGCCCGCAGATCGCCCAATACGAACAGGGCATGAGTGTCCAGATTACTGACTGCCAAAGATGAATTCCTCAAAATCGATTACTCATCGCTGCCCACCGGACAGCGAGGCTCCGTGAAGGCACCGGTACTTCAATTCGAAGTCTGAAAGACTATTGGATATGCAAATGAAAAGTCTGTGCATACAGGCAGTAGGGCTTGCGGGATCTTTTACCCTTTTGTGCCAGCCTCGCTCTGTAGGCGGATTTTCAGTAGATTTCCTAAATCAGAAAAGCTTTTTCTGACAGCACTAGCGCAACAAAAGTGCGATAGATAAATGCAAGCCGTTCAACGGAATGGGCGCCGGAAATCATCCGCACAACACAGGGAAGCGAATATGCACGAAAACACCGAATTGCGTCGAGAGGTCAAGGCTGTTTCCTTTGCAGATTATTCTGCAAGTTCCCCCCTTACCTCACCCCCGCGCTTTGTCGTCGTCCCGGCCGGCAGAAGCTTCTTTCATATTACCGAGCAGGCCACCGGACAGGTCAAGGGGTTTCGCTGTGAACACACCGCAGCCTGTGCCCTGGCCCGACGACTGGAGAACTGAGTAGGCGAAACCTCAACCGGCCTGACGCTCGACTTCGGGCCGGGTGGCACCGTTCAGCAATTCCAGCCAGGCTGTCCGACACGCCTGGGCTTCGCCGCGGCTGGCAAACGCGGTGCCGCGGCGCTCACCGTTGACCAGCACCACCCAACACACGCGCTTGCCCATTGCCTGCAGCGACAGCGGCAGACCACTGCCGATCATTACCGCTACATCGACTTGGCTCTGCATCATTCCCTCCGGAATTTATTAGCAACCTAACGATGTAGCCATGATAATGCCTGCCCGCACGCGGAAAAAGCTATCCCGCGCATAGCTGTTTTGCATCAGTGGTAACAAAGCTGAAGCATTTACCCTTGGGCCTGTTGCGGTCGATAGCCCAGGCGCAGCCCTCCCCAGTGGCGCCCGTTGATCCGGATCGGCACCGACAGGTCGTGCATCAGTTCGCCGGTATCGCGGGTATAGGTCTGCAGCAGGACCGCCTGCTGGTGGCTGCCGCAACGGATGCCGGTGCGGTCGTCGAACTTGCGTTTGCTGCGGTTGTGCGCGGTGTCGTGCGCCTCATCACCGGTCAACGGCTGGTTGAACGCTGTGTTGTGGGTCGGAACATAGCCTTGCTGCGTGCAGGCAATGGCGAACACCAGGCCTTCGTGCTGCTTGAGCAGCGGCTCCTGGATGGCGGGCAGGACCTTGTCGGTGTAGCTGTCGAAACGGGTCCGGTAGCGTGGTGGCGAGGTGTTCGGCACCTGCTGGTAATGGCGGTCGAACAGGTCTTCCAGGCCGATGCGCCCCTGCTCAAGGTCGCTCTCGAACTGTGCGGCGATCTGCTCGGCACCCTGGCGGGCCAGGTCATAGATGCGCTGGTGGTAGTCATCCAGACCGACTTCGGCCAAGCGCTCACTGATGCTTTCGGCCTGGCCCTCCAGTTGCACGGCAGCATCGGCCAGCCGCCGGGTCTGCTGGTCGCTGACCTGCAGATCGCCGCGCATGCGCGCCACCGCCTGGAACAGGCTGTCCAGTTGCACCCGGTTGGTCTCGGTGCCTTCGGCAATCTCGCCGATCTGCTGCTCCACGCCGGCGGCCAGGCCGGCGATACCTTCAAGCTGCTCGCCGGTGTGCTCGACCTGATCGACACCACTGTGCAAGTCATCGGACAGCTGGCGAATCTGCTCGACCACCTGTGCGGTGCGTTGCTGGATGTCGGCCACCATCAAACCGACCTCCTCCGTGGCGCTGGCCGTGCGCCCGGCCAGGCCGCGTACTTCATCGGCCACCACGGCAAAGCCGCGCCCATGCTCACCGGCACGGGCCGCTTCGATGGCGGCGTTGAGCGCCAGCAGGTTGGTCTGGCTGGCAATGGACTGGATCACCAGGGTGACCCGGGCGATATCCTCGCCGCGCTGGTTGAGCGCTTCGATCAGCTCGCGACTGGACGTGGCACGGGCGCTCAGGACGTGCATGCGCTGTATCGACTCGGCCAGTACCCCGCGCCCGCTGAGGCTGCTCTGGTGGGCACTGCGGGCGGCGATCAGGGCGTGCTGGCTGAGCTGGGAGGTAGCCTTTTCGGTGCCGATCATCACTTCGGCGCTGGCGACGATCTGCTCGGCAGCCTCCAGTTGCGACTGCAGCCTGCTTGCCAGCTGCTGCACGGAGAACGCCACCCCGGCGGCCGACAAAGCGTTGTGGCTGGTGGTCCGGGCCAGGTCGCGGGTCAGCTCGGCCAACGGATCGCTCTCGACCTGTTGCACCGTGGCGCGCTTGCGCAAGCGCGGCAGCCACAGGGTCAGCAAGGCCAGCGGCAGGCTCAGGTAGAGCGCCAGCCCGGCGAAAGCCATGGCCGCCAGCACACCTGCCAGCACCAGGCTTTGCAGTACCAAGGCGGGCCACGGGGCGGCAACGCTCAAGGAGGATTCGGGTTCGGGCAGTGCAGCGGACAGCGATCCCTCTGGCATCATGTTCTGGCTCCCACACAACTTGTCGTTATTGTGCGGCCATTAAACGCCACTACAACGCCATCATCCATACGCCCTTGGCACTATGCGGGCTGCCCTTGACGCAGGACAACAAATGCAAAAACCCCGGGGATCACTCCCCGGGGTTCTTGTCGGTCACAGCTGTCGATCAGGCTTGACGCTGGTGCTTGTCGATCTGCTCGTGACGTTCCTGCGCTTCGATGCAGTACTTGGTGGTCGGGCTGATCAGCAGGCGCTTGAGACCGATCGGCTCGCCGCTGTCGTCGCACCAGCCAAAGCTTTCGTCGGCGATGCGGCCCAGGGCCATTTCCAGTTGAGGCAGCAGGCGCTGGTCACGCTCGATCGCGTTGACCAGCCAGTGGCGCTCTTCTTCGACCGAGGCGGCGTCGGCAGGATCGGCAGGCGTGTCCAGGCTTTCGATGGTTACACGGCTTTGTTCGATGCGCTCATGGGTCTCGACCTTCATCGACTGCAGCAGCTCGGTGAAGTAAGCCAATTGCTCAGCGTTCATGTAGTCATCGGCCGGCATGGCCAGCAACTTTTCCTTTGTCATTGATTTCTCTATAAAAAATACGTGCATTAAGGCGAATCGGGTGCTCCCGGCGAACGGCTCGCCAACAGCGGAATTCTTCAAGCACCATCCGGCACTCAATTTACAGGGGGCGGAAGTCTACGACCGAGATTCGTACTGGGCAACAGAAATGACGGTGGATCTGACCGAAAAGCCTCATAAGTGCTTCCCCCGGCGCGGGTTTATAACAAAAAATCGCCCTGTGCGGCGCTTTCCCGGGGACAAACGGTGCATCAACGGCGAAAACCTTGTAACAAATCTCCCGAAACGCCAGGAAAATCAACCTAATAGCTGGCTCAATACGGCGCGCAGCTTGCCCGGTTTGACCGGTTTGTTCAGCAGCGGTGCGCCGAGGCGCTGCATGGCACGCCGACTTTGCTCACTGCGGTCGGCGGTGATCATCACCGCCTGGATGCGCTGGCCGAAATGCGCGCGCAGGTCACGCACCACTTCGCAGCCGGTCACTCCGTGGTCCAGGTGGAAGTCGGCAAGGATCAACTCCGGCGCGTGCCCCTCCAACCCGTCGAGCGCTTCGCCGAGGTCGGCGGCGGTGACCACCTCGCAACCCCACTGGTGCAGCAGCGCGGCCATGCTCTGCTGGATGCTCGACTCGTTATCCAGCACCAGCAGGCGACGCCCGGGCAAGGGATCGCCCAGCACCGGCTGCGCGTACGCCACGGCAGCAGGCGCCGCCGGCATCTGCGCCGACAACGGCACATCGATGCTGAACACCGATCCACGGCCCGGCCAGGAGCGGACCCGTACCTGGCAATCGAGAATACGCGCGATTCGCTCGACGATCGCCAGCCCCAGCCCTACCCCCTTGCGGTCGGCGGCGCGACCGACATCCAGCTGGTTGAACTCGAGGAAGATCGATTCGAGCCGGTCGGCGGCAATGCCCCGGCCGGTGTCCCACACCTCCAGGCGCAAGTGCTCGCCGCACCGACGGGCGCCCAGCAGGATGCGGCCATGCTCGGTGTAACGGCAGGCATTGCTGAGGAAGTTGCGCAGGATCCTGTTCAGCAAGCGCAAGTCGGTACGCACCGCCAGGCGGCCGCTGCGGACCCGCAAATGCAGGCCGGCCGCTTCGGCCACCGGTTGGAACTCCGACGCCAGGGGCGTCAGTACCTCGTCCAGGCTGTACAGGTCCAGGTCCGGCTTGATCGCTGCCTGGTCCAGGCGCGAGATGTCCAGCAGGTCGGTCAACAACTCCTCGGCGCCCTCCAGGGCCTGGTGCGCGCGTTCGACCAGTTGCTGCTCACTCCCCGGCAAATTGCGCTCGCGCAGGGTCGAGATCAGCAGGCGTGCGGCATTGAGCGGCTGCAGCAGGTCATGACTGGCGGCTGCCAGGTATTTGTCCTTGCTGAGGTTGGCGGCCTGGGCGGCGTCGCGGGCCTCGCTCAATTCGTTGGTGCGTTCGGCCACGCGCTGTTCGAGCTGGTCGTTGAGTTGCTGCAGGCGCTGCTGGGCCAGTTTGCGTTCGGTGATATCGGCGACGAAACCTTCGACCACGCCCTGCTCATCCGGACGCAGCAACAGGTTCATCACCACGTCGATGTGACTGCCGTCGCGCCGGCGCAAGCGGGTCTCGTAACCGAGCAGCGCCTGCTCACGCTGCAGCACCTGGGCGATGCTCAGCAGCTCCTCCTCGCCCCCTTCGAACAGCAGGCTGGCCAGGTCACGGCGCGACAACAACAGTGCCGGTGCATCGGGGTAACCGAGCATGCGCGCCAGGGCCGGATTGGCCGCGCGCATGCCCGCCTCCAGGCTGGCCTGGAAGATCCCGTGCACCGCATGCTCGAACAGCCACTTGTAGCGGTTGCGCTCGGCTTCCAGCTCCTCCAGGCGTACGGCCAGTTCCGGATAATGACTCTTGCGTACCGTGTGGTTGCTCAGCCCCAACAGCCCGGCCAGCGCATCGCTGCGGGGGTCAGAGGGCCTCGCCATAGACCACCTCGACGTCACGCTGGCTGGAGCTGCGCGGGTTGGTCAGGATGCACGGGTCATGCATGGCGTGCTGGGACAGGAACGGGATGTCCGACAGCCCCACCCCATGCAGGCCGAGGGTTTCATGAAAGCCCACGGCATGCTTGAGAGCGATCAGGTGCTCGACCAAGCGCTGGCTGATCTGCCGGTGGTTCAGGCCACGGCAGTCGATGCCCAGGGTCTGCGCGATGACCTTGAAGCGCTCGGGCGCGGCGCTGTAGTTGAAGGCCACCACATGCTCGACCAGCACCGCATTGCACAGGCCATGGGGCAGGTCGAGAAAGCCGCCCAGGCTGTGGGACATCGCATGCACCGCACCGAGGATCGCATTGGAGAAGGCCAGCCCCGCCTGCATGCTGCCCAGCATGATTTTCTCGCGCAGGGCAATGTCCCCGGGGTTGGCGATCATTTCCACCAGGTTGCCGTTGATCAGGCGCATCGCCTCCAGGGCATGGGGGTCGGTCAAGGGGCCGTGGCCGGTGGACACGAACGCCTCGATCGCGTGCACCAGCGCATCAATGCCGGTACAGGCCGACAGGAACGGGTCCATGCTCAAGGTGGTTTGCGGGTCGATCAGGGACACATCGGGCACCACCGCCTTACTGACGATGGAGAACTTCATGCGCTCCTGCTGGTTGGAGATGATCACGAACTGCGAGACGTCGGCCGAGGTGCCGGCCGTGGTGGGAATCAGGATCAGCGGTGGACTGGGCACCCGGATGGTGTCGACGCCTTCGAACTCGAGAATATGCCTGCCGTGGGCCACCACGATGCCGATGCCCTTGGCGCAATCCATGGGGCTGCCGCCACCGACGGCGACGATCACATCGCATTGCTCGCTACGGTAGCGCTCGGCACCGCTCATCACTTCCTCGACCCGTGGGTTGGGCGAGACGTCGGTGTACAGGCAGTAATCGATGCCCTGCCCGCTCAGGCTGGCTTCGATATCGGCGACCCAACCGGCGGCGATCACGCCCGGATCGCTGACCAGCAGCACCTTGCGCGCGCCAAAGGTCTTGGCGTAATTGGCGACATGGTGCCTGCAGCCGGCGCCGAAGATGATTTCCGGGGAGACGAATTTGCGCAACTGGCTCAGTTCAGGGCTCATACGACGCCTGTATTGTTGTTGTGGTCGTAAGCGCCAGCCTAAAGCATCCGCAGGTGAAAGCAATCAGACGGCAACAGCGCCGGCCACCAGATAGAGCGGCCGGCGCTGCCGGGTTCAACGGTTGGCGAAATACATGGTGACTTCAAATCCGATACGCAGATCAGTGAACGCTGGCTTTTTCCACATAGGCCCATCCTCTTCTGGCACCACAGGATTGCGGTGCATCTATTAATACACCGTTGCCGGTGCGGGTCGAATGCTACTTTGGAACCGTTTTTGTCCGCCTTTGTCCGGCCTTAGAAGAAACCCAGCGGATTGACGTCGTAGCTGACCAGCAGGTTCTTGGTCTGCTGGTAGTGGTCGAGCATCATCTTGTGGGTTTCGCGGCCAACGCCGGATTTCTTGTAGCCGCCGAACGCAGCGTGGGCCGGGTACAGGTGGTAGCAGTTGGTCCATACGCGACCGGCCTTGATGCCGCGGCCCATGCGATAGGCGCGGTTGATGTCGCGGGTCCAGACCCCGGCACCGAGGCCGAATTCGGTGTCGTTGGCGATGGCCAGGGCCTCGGCTTCGTCCTTGAAGGTCGTCACGCCGACCACCGGGCCGAAGATCTCTTCCTGGAACACGCGCATCTGGTTGTTACCCTTGAGCAGGGTCGGCTGGATGTAATAGCCGCCCTCCAGGTCGCCGCCCAGGCGTTCGCAGTCGCCCCCGGCCAGCAACTGGGCGCCCTCTTCCCGGGCAATCTCCAGGTAGGAGAGGATTTTGTAGAACTGCTGCTCCGAGGCCTGGGCGCCGACCATGGTGTCGGTGTCCAGCGGGTTGCCGCGCTTGATCTGGCTGATTTTCTTCAGCACCTGCTCCATGAAGGGTTCGTAGATCGACTCCTGGACCAGCGCCCGTGACGGACAGGTGCACACCTCGCCCTGGTTGAAGAACGCCAGCACCAGGCCCTCGGCGGCTTTCTCGATGAACGCGGGCTCGGCCTGCATGATGTCTTCGAAGAAGATGTTCGGCGATTTGCCGCCCAGCTCCACGGTCGACGGAATGATGTTCTCGGCGGCGCACTTCATGATGTGCGAACCCACCGGGGTGGAGCCGGTGAAGGCGATCTTGGCGATCCGCGTGCTGGTGGCCAGGGCCTCGCCCGCCTCGCGGCCGAAGCCGTGCACGATGTTCAGCACGCCAGGCGGCAGCAGGTCGCCGATCAGCTCGGCCAGCACCGTGATCGACAAGGGTGTCTGCTCGGCCGGCTTGAGCACCACGCAATTGCCGGCGGCCAGCGCCGGGGCGAGCTTCCAGGCCGCCATCAGCAAGGGGAAGTTCCACGGGATGATCTGCCCGACCACGCCCAGCGGTTCATGGAAGTGATAGGCCGCGGTGTGCACATCGATCTCGGCGGCACTGCCTTCCTGGGCGCGGATGCAGCCGGCGAAATAACGGAAATGATCGGCCGCCAGTGGCACGTCGGCATTGAGGGTTTCGCGGATGGCCTTGCCGTTGTCCCAGGTTTCGGTGATGGCCAGCTGTTCGAGGTGCTGCTCGATACGGTCGGCAATCTTCAGCAGGATCAGCGAGCGCGCCTGTACCGAGGTGCTGCCCCAGGCATCGGCCGCGGCATGGGCGGCATCCAGCGCCAGCTCGATGTCTGCGGCATCGGAGCGGGGGAACTCGGCAATTGGTTGGCCGTTGACCGGCGAGCTGTTGGAAAAGTACTGGCCCTTGAGCGGCGCCAGGAACCGGCCGCCGATATAGTTGCCGTAAACCGGCTTGAAGTTGACCAGGGCACCTGGCGTGCCGGGCTGAGCGTAGATCATGAGGACCTCGTGTGCGCTACGGGCCTGTCGGCATGACAGGCGCTTGGCTCGATGGTAGTGAGCCGCACAGGAGGGGCGAATCGGCCCTTGGCAGGGCCTGTCTCGTCAATTGGTCGTAAAGTGAACCATCCGGGCGCTGGCAGCCAGCGCCCGGCGGCCCTCAACGGTCCTTGAACTGCGCTTCGCGCTTGGCGATGAAGGCGGCCATGCCTTCTTTCTGGTCTTCGGTGGCGAAGGCGGCATGGAACACCCGGCGCTCGAAGCGCACGCCTTCGGCCAGGTTGACCTCGAAGGCACGGTTGACGCACTCCTTGGTCATCATGGTGATCGGGATGGATTTGCTGGCGATGGTCGCAGCGACTTTCAGCGCCTCTTCCAGCAGTTCGGCCTGAGGGATTACGCGCGCCACCAGACCGGCGCGCTCGGCTTCCTCGGCGCCCATCAGGCGGCCGCTCAAGCACAGCTCCATGGCCTTGGCCTTGCCCACCGCGCGGGTCAGGCGCTGGGTGCCGCCCATGCCCGGCAGCACGCCGAGGTTGATTTCCGGCTGGCCGAACTTGGCGTTGTCGGCGGCGAGGATGAAGTCGCACATCATTGCCAGTTCACAACCGCCGCCCAGGGCGAAACCGGAGACCGCAGCAATGATCGGCTTGCGACGGTTGGCGACGCGATCGGAATCGCTGAACAGGTCATCGACATAGATCTGCGGGTATTGCAGCTCGGCCATTTCCTTGATGTCGGCACCGGCGGCAAAAGCCTTGGCCGAGCCTGTCAGCACCACGCAACCGATGTTCGGATCGGCTTCGAGCTGGTCCAGCGCCTGGTTGATCTCGCCGACGATCTGGGCGTTCAGCGCATTGAGCGCCTGGGGCCGGTTGAGGGTGATCAGGCCGACCTTGCCGTGGATGTCCAACAGAATGGTTTCGAAACTCATGCAAGCTGCTCCCTTCAAAGATTGCGCGCAATGACCATGCGCTGAATGTCACTGGTGCCTTCGTAGATCTGGCAAACCCGCACGTCACGATAAATCCGCTCCAGCGGGAAGTCGCTCAGATAGCCATAACCGCCGAGGGTCTGCAAGGCATCCGAGCAGACCTTTTCGGCCATTTCCGAGGCGAACAGCTTGGCCATCGAGGCTTCGACCAGCGCCGGACGCCCGGCATCACGCAGCGCAGCGGCATGCAGCACCATCTGCCGGGCCACCGCGATGCGGGTGGCCATGTCGGCCAGGCGGAAGGCCACGGCCTGGTGCTCGATCAAGGGTTTGCCGAAACTCATGCGCTCGCGGGCATAGTCGCGGGCCACTTCGAAGGCGGCACGGGCCATGCCCACCGACTGCGAAGCGATGCCGATACGACCACCTTCGAGGTTGGCCAGGGCGATCTTGTAGCCTTCGCCCTCCTCGCCCAGGCGGTTGGCCACCGGGATGCGCACGTCTTCGAAGACGATCTGGCAGGTGTCCGAGGCGTGCTGGCCGAGCTTGTCTTCGACCCTGGCCACCTGGTAGCCCGGCGTATCGGTGGGCACGATGAAGGCGCTGATGCCGCGTTTTCCGGCCTCAGGGTCGGTGACGGCGAAGACGATCACCACCCCGGCATTCTGCCCCGAGGTGATGAACTGCTTGCTGCCGTTGAGCACGTAGTGGTCGCCGTCGCGGCGGGCACGGGTCTTCAGGCTGCTGGCGTCGGAGCCGGCCTGGGGCTCGGTGAGGGCGAAGGCACCGAGCATCTGGCCGCTGGCCAGCGGCGTGAGGAACTGCTGCTTCTGGGCATCGTTGCCGAACTTGAGGATCGGCACGCAACCTACCGAGTTGTGCACGCTCATGATGGTCGAGCAGGCACCGTCGCCGGCGGCGATTTCTTCCAGGGCCATGGCATAGGCCACGTAGCCGGTATCGCTACCGCCCCACTGCTCCGGCACCAGCATGCCGAACAGGCCCAGGCCGGCCATCTCCTCGATCGCTTCCTTGGGGAAGCGGTGCTCGCGGTCCCACTGCTCGGCGAAGGGGCGCAGGCGCTCCTGGGCGAACTGGCGTACCGCGTCGCTGATTTGCTGTTGTTCGTCATTGACTAGCATGGGACACCTCAGTACAGACACTCGACGGCCATGGCCGTGGCTTCACCGCCGCCGATGCAGATCGCTGCAACACCGCGACGCAGGCCTTTCTGGCGCAGGGCTGCCAGCAGGGTGACCAGGATCCGCGCGCCCGAGGCGCCGATCGGATGGCCCAGGGCGCAGGCACCGCCGTGGACGTTGACCTTGTCGTGGGGCAGGTCCAGGTGCTTCATCGCCGCCAGGGTGACCACGGCAAAGGCTTCGTTGATTTCGAACAGGTCGACCTCGGCCAGGTTCCAGCCGGTGCGCTTGATCAGCTTGTCGATCGCGCCGATCGGGGCGGTCGGGAACAGCGCCGGGGTGTCGGCAAAGGCGGCGTGGCCATGGATCACGGCCAGGGGCTTGAGGCCCTGTTTTTCTGCCTGGGAGCGGCGCATCAGCACCAGCGCCGCGGCGCCGTCGGAGATGGAGCTGGAGTTGGCCGCCGTGACGGTGCCGCCATCGCGGAACGCCGGCTTGAGTTGCGGGATCTTGTCCAGGCGCGCCTTGGGCGGCTGCTCGTCGTCGCTGATCAGGCGCTGTTGCTTGCCCTCGGTGACCTCCACCGGAACGATCTCGCTGGCAAAGCTGCCGTCCTTGATCGCCTGCTGCGCACGGGTCAGCGAGGCAATGGCGAAATCGTCCTGCTGCTGGCGGCTGAAGCCGTTGTGCTCGGCGCAGTCCTCGGCAAAGGTGCCCATCAGGCGGCCCTTGTCATAGGCGTCTTCCAGGCCGTCGAAGAACATGTGGTCGATGATCTTGCCGTGGCCCATGCGGTAGCCGCTGCGGGCCTTGTCCAGCAGGTACGGGGCGTTGGACATGCTTTCCATGCCGCCGGCCACCACCACGTCGGCGGTGCCCGCCAGCAGCAGGTCGTGGGCCATGATGGCCGCCTGCATGCCCGAGCCGCACATCTTGTTCAGGGTGGTGCAGGTGGTCGACTTGTTCAGGCCGGCGCCCAGGGCCGCCTGGCGCGCAGGCGCCTGGCCCAGGCCTGCGGGCAGCACGCAGCCGAACAGCACCTGCTCGACGCTGTCGGCGGCAACGCCGGCACGCTCCACGGCGGCGCGAATGGCAGCAGCACCGAGCTGCGGCGCGGTCAGGCTTTTCAGGTCGCCCTGCAGGCCACCCATGGGGGTGCGCACGGCGCTGACGATTACGATCGGGTCATTGGCGAGGGTCATGATCTGTTTACTCCTGCACTTACTTGGCGGCCATGCGCAAGGCGCCGTCGAGACGGATCACCTCGCCATTGAGCATGCTGTTTTCGATGATGTGGCGCGCCAGGGCGGCGTATTCCTGCGGGCGGCCCAGGCGTGGCGGGAACGGCACACCGGCGGCCAGGGAATCGCGCACTTCCTGGGTCATGCCGGCCATCATCGGGGTTTCGAAAATACCGGGGGCGATGGTCATCACCCGGATGCCGAAGCGCGCCAGCTCGCGGGCGGCCGGCAGGGTCAGGCTGGCGATGGCGCCCTTGGAGGCGGCATAGGCGGCCTGGCCGATCTGGCCGTCGTAGGCGGCGATCGAAGCGGTGTTGATGATGACGCCGCGCTCACCGTCGCTGCCCGCCTCACCTTCGGCCATGGCCGCAGCGGCCAGGCGCAGCAGGTTGAAGCTGCCGATCAGGTTGACGTTGATCACCCGGCTGAAGCTGTCCAGGCCGTGCGGGCCGTTCTTGCCCAGGACTTTCTCGGCACCGACGATGCCGGCGCAGTTGACCAGGCCATGCAGGCTACCGAAGGCGGCGACAGCAGCATCGACCGCCGCCTTGGCCGCCGCTTCCTGGCTGATGTCGGCAACCGCGAAGCGTGCCTTGCTCCCCAGTTCCTGGGCCTTGGCCGCGACGGCCTCGGCGTTGAGGTCGACCAGCATCACCTGGGCGCCGGCCTCGATGAGCATCTGCGCAGTGGCGGCGCCCAGGCCCGAGGCTGCGCCGCTGACGATGAAGTTCTTGTTGGCGATTTGCATGGTGGTCTTCCTTCAGGCGCTGGCGGTCGGGGCCAGCGCGGCTTGTTGTTTGGCGATTTCCTGGTTGCGCAGGATGAAGCGCTGCAGCTTGCCGCTCGGGGTCTTGGGCAGCTCGCTGACGAATTCGATTTCCCGTGGGTAGGCATGGGCGTACAGGCGCTGGCGTACATGCTGCTTCAGGGCTTCGGCCAGCTCGTCGCTGGCGGCCTGCCCCTTGGCCAGCACGACAAAGGCCTTGATCAGCTCGGTACGCTCCGGATCCGGCCTGCCGATCACCGCAGCCTCGATCACCGCCGGGTGTTCGATCAGCGCGCTCTCCACGTCGAACGGGCCGACCCGGTAACCGGAAGTGGTGATGACATCGTCGCTGCGGCCGACGAAGCTGATGCTGCCGTCCGGGTTGAGTTCGACGGTGTCGCCACTCAAGTAGTACTTGCCGACGAAGGCTTTGGTCGGCAGGCCCTTGTAGCCGCCGAACCAGCACAGCGGCGACTGCTCGCGGTCCACGGCCAGAATGCCCGGGTGCCCCGCCGCCAGTTCGTTGTGCTGTTCGTCGAGCACGACGATGCGGTGCCCGGGGATGGCATAGCCGGCCGAGCCCAGGTGCACCGGGTGCTTGAGGCCATGATGGTTGCACAGCACCATGCCCAGTTCGGTCTGCCCGTAATGGTCGTGGATGGTCACGCCCAGTTCATCGGCGAACCAGCGGATCACTTCCGGATTGAGCGGCTCACCGGCGCTGCTGACCACCCGCAGGCGGCCCTTGATCGGTGCGGAAAACTCATTGCCGGCGGCGATCAGCAGGCGGTAGGCGGTGGGCGATCCGGCCAGGTTGGTGATGCCGTACTTGTCGATGATCCGGCAGGTGCTTTCGACACTGAACGGACCATCGAAGAAGGTGGTGGCGTGCCCCAGCGCCAGCGGCCCGGTGACGGCGTAGTAGAGGCCATAGGCCCAGCCCGGGTCAGCCAGGTTCCAGAAGTTGTCTTGCGGACGCAGGTCGATGGCGTCGCGCATGTAGCCCTGGAAGGCGACGATTGCCCGCAGGGGGACTTCAAGGGGTTTGGCCGGGCCGGTGGTACCGGAGGTGAACATCAGCAGGAACGGTGCGTTACCGTCCAGCAACACCGGCTCGCAGTCGGCTGGCGCGGCCTCCAGCGCCTGCTGGAAGTCCACATCGGTGCTCGCAGGGTCGGCGCCGACACAGAGGATTACCGGGCAGTCAGGTACTTCGTCGAGCTTGGCGCGGTTGCCACGCTCGGTCACCACCACCCGCGCGCCGGACTCTGCCAGGCGGTGCTCGATGGCCTTGGGGCCAAAGGCGGTGAACAGCGGCTGGTAGACCGCCCCCAGGCGCCAGGTGGCAAGAATGGTCACCAGCAACTGCGGGATGCGTGGCAGCAAGCCGGCGACCCGGTCGCCCTGCCCCACGCCCTGGCTCTTGAGTACGTTGGCCAGGCGGGAGGCCTGGGCTTGCAGCTGTTCGAAACTGTAGCGGGCACTGCGGCCATCGCGGTCTTCCCAGACCAGCGCGGTGCGGTCGCCGCCGACATGCCGGTCGCAGCATTCGACACAGGCATTGAGCGCCTCGAGGTTGCCCTGCAGGGCTGCGGCGGCAGCACGCGGATAGTCGAACCCGCTCGCTGCCACGGAGTAATCGCGCATTATCAGACTCCTGGTTTCTTGTTGTCGGAACAGAACCATCAATCTGTTGATAGTCGCGCCGCAGCCCCCGCGCGACAATGGCCAAAGCTGTCAAACTGGATGACTGGTTTGGCCCTGCCGCCGGTGCTTACGCCCTTCCTGAGGGTTCAGCCTCAAGCGCCGCCCGGGTCAAACGCAGGTACTCGGCAGCGATGGCGGCTTCGCGCTCGCTGGCAAGCCGGTTGGCCTGGCCGAGATAGCTGGCGCTGTCCTGCTCCTGCTGCGCGTCGCTCAAGGCGTCCAGACGGTCCCAGAAAGGTTGCTCGACACGTTCGAAGCCTTCGCCGTGGACAGTGCGCAGGTAGTGCTGCCAGAAGTCACGCTGGCTGATGTACTGCACCAGGGCATCGCTCGCCTCGGCGTTGCGCACCTGGGCAAGCGCGACGGCGAGTTGTTGGTAGGTGACCCCGGCGTATTGACGATACAGCATGGTGCGGGGTTGGCCGGGCAAGTCCAGCTCGGCAGCAAGACCGGTACGGTAGGCAAGGCTTACCTCCACCTCGTCCACCTCCTGGTGCAAGGCCAGGCGCGCGTCAATATCCGCACGGGCCAGGCGCCCGACCTGGTCCAGGCGAAACAGGCGCCGGGCAATCCTCAGGCGCACTTGCCTGCCTTGCTCGGGCAAGACGTCATGCAGGGCCTGCGCCACGTAGACCTTGACCTCCAGCTCACTGAAGCAGGAGATGATACTGTCGCCACAGGTGCGTGGGCTCGCCGCCAGGGAGAACAGCTCGTTACGCAATTTTTCATCGTCCCGGGCCAGCTCGAACATTTCCCACACACGTCTGCTCAGGTCATCCCGTGCATGGTGGTAATCACTGGTGCCGGTCAACTCGCCAATCAGTTGGAAAAAGCTGCCGCTGTCAGGCTCGGCCTGTAATTGGTCCCAAAGCAGCGCGCGCTGCGAGCGGTCCTCGACGTCCACCTCGGCCAACCACAACGCCTTGGCATTGAGTACCTGAAGATTGGCCTGGGGAACAGGCTCGACATGAGCCTCCCCCAGCGCCCGCCATACGTGGTCAGGCAGCGGGTTGCCCTCCAGGTGTATGCGTTGGCGAAAACCTATGGGGCGGTCTATCAGCACCTGGGGCAAGGTGCTGATCAGGTTGTCGCGCAGGTCCACCTCTCTGAGGAAAGGCAGCTGCATCAACCCGTGCGGCAATCGCTGCAATCGGGTGCTGCGCAAGCGAAGCGTGTGCAAGCGGCGAAGCAGCCCTACCTCCAGGCGGTTGCTGGCGAGGTTGTTGAAGCTCAGGTCCAGCACTCGCAATTGCGTCAGGCAGGAGAGGTACGCCACACCCACCTCGTTCAGTTCGATGTGGTTATGGCCCAGTCGCAGCTCTCGCAAGGACGTCATATTCGCAAGGGCCGCTGGCACTCGATCCAGCTCATTGCCCTGCAGGATCAAGCCGTGCAGATGCTTGAAACGCTGGATGAAGTCCTGCGGCAGGGCGCGCAAGCCCATGCCGGAAAGATTGAGCTCGTCCACATGGGAAAAGTCTACCCGTTCAGGCAGCTCGGGCAGTTCGTGGACGAGCATGCCCGCCAGGTCCAGGCGCATTCCGCTCGGGCGCCCCTGGTTATCCCTGATGATGTCTCCCTGGCGCCGCCAGCAGCGACGCAACGCGTCGGCAACGGTTGCACGCGAATCAGGGTTGTCGGTGCTTGCGCCCTGGGCTACCCATTGGCTCAGGTGCTGGTCCAATGCACGGTAGTTGCCCTCCTGCCATAGCAAACGATCAAATGCCGTACCGGGTTCGCGGTGCAAATCAGCCAGATAAGCATCCACTTGCTGCGGGTCAAATCCGGGAAACAGACTGCGCACCCGATCGCGAATGGTCATCTGCGCCAACGCGGCGGTACCGCGGCCGCTAAGCCTGTAACCGACGCGACCATCCGCCAGGCGCTGGCCCGGCTCGAACCAGGGCCTGAACTCACGCATGCCCAGGATCCGGGCCAGACTGGACCGGGTGGCGGGCAGCCAGTGTTGCAGGTCCTGGCGCAATTGCCCGGCACCGCCGCCACCTTCCCACCCCAGACGCTGGCGATGGAAGGTCGGCAGGAGCGCCAGCATGGTCTCGAACACATCCGCGGGATCGGCGATGTCCGCTTCCAGTTCGAAACCCTGGTGGTCCTGGACTTCGAAGCGTCCCGCACGGTGCCTCAATACCCTGAGCGTGGTCGGATCATGCTCAGGGAACATGCGCAAAAAGCTAGGCCCGTGAGCAGCATCCGAATAGAGTTTCAGGTTGACCGATTCGGGCCACCTGGCTTTCTTGCGCAGCAGTTCAAACACCAGCTCAACGGTGTCCAGGTTGAAGCTGTTGCGCACGTACAGCCCCTCCAGCGCACGGTTCAAGCGTGCGGCCTGCAACAAGGGGCGAGCCCGTTCCAGCATACCCAGCGGCAAGCGGTTTTCCGCCGCTATCCGCAGACGCTGTCCGGCGCTGGCCTGTTCGAGCAGGTGCAAACCATAGGCATCGGGAAGGCCTGGAAAAGCACGCTTGACCACGGGCAATAGCGCATCGTCGCGAAGGTACTGGCGCGAAAAGTGCTCCAGCAACTCATTACGTAACCAGGGTGCCTGCTCCAGTACTTTGTCACGCGACCAGGCGCTGCTCTGTCCCTGGGCCCCGACTTTGCCCAGGCAGAAAGTCAGGAATTCGCTGTTGGCGCCCTGCGCATCGCCATCGGCAAGCGCCTGGAAGAAGGTGTCGATCCGCTCATCCACGGCAAAGCGTTCGAGGGTGTCGCGCAGACTGACCGGCAAGCGACGGTTTTCCACCAACAGGCCGCGCAACAATTCTTCATCGACATCCGCCACCCGAAGCACCTGGGTAATCCGCTCTACTCCCAGTGCTGCGGCATGCGGCCACAGATAGCCGAGCATCATGCTGCTGCCCTGCCACTCCAATGGCCGCTGGTAAAACAACCGCCAACCTCGCTCGCCGTTGTGCTGCAGGGCAGGCAGGAAGACAGCGCTGTGTTCTGGGTGGACCAGCCGCCATTGGCCATGCGCCTGTGCCTGACGGACCTCATAGCAGGCATCCCCGTCCTGCCACCAGTGGCGTCCGTCTGCACCGTACAAGCCGTTGGCCTGCAGGCGCGCTTCCTCTGGCAGGCTGGTCAGGCGGTACGCGTGCAGATCGTTGTGCCACAGACGCCGGGTTTGTGCGTCAAGCTCGACCGGTTGTAATGCTTCGACGAAGCTGCTGCGCTGGAATCCGCGCGCCACCAGGGCGGCCCCGGCAACCTGCACGGCCGTAACAGCCAGGTTTTCGGCAACACCCAACAGGTGCTCCAGTGCCTCGGTCTGATGCCCGCGCGCCCAACCTGCCACACCCTCGTACACTTCACCCAGGGTCTGACCGACCATTCTTGCCAGGAGCACGGCATTGAGCGCCGGAACGAATAACCCGATCAGGTTGAGCAGGTTCAAACCGGCTGCCTCAAAAGAGCGGATACGTGCGACAAATTGCTTGTGATCGAATGTATCCGTCGGCACCGCCAGGCTCCTGGCGTTGTCTTTCACTTGCTGTACCTGCTGCTGCGCCAGACCGGTGAACAGTTCGCCGGTATAGGCTGCACCTTCGATCTGCAGGTCCGGCACATCGTCGGCCAGGCGCTTCGTGAGGGTCGACAGGAACGCGGGGCGTTGATCCAGGGTAACCGAGCGACTGAAGTGCAGCTGCTCGCTGGTGCGCCGCAACTGACCTGTCAATGCGGGGGTGATGGCATCCCAGCTGTCGAAGCGGCGCATGACCTGCCCAGGGTCCTGCGGCAGGTACAGGATCACTGAACGGGGCGCCCGGGCATCGGGCGTGTCACGCAATTCAAAGACCAGCGCGCCTTCGATCCGGCACTCCAGTACCTGCAACAACTGCACACGCACCTTGCGCCCGACCGACTCGCCATCGACACGGTCGACCACCTGTAGCACCTGTTGCAACTCTTCGTCGCTGATCTGCCCCTTGAGCGCTGCCAGGCAAGCCGCCAATCCCAGACCGTGGCGCTTGTCCTGTGCCAGTACGTCGCGGCCAGCGCTATCGAACACCTGGTCGAGATGCGCCTGGTAGCGCTGACCGACATCCACCGCGCGACACAGGTCGGCAATGGCCCGCACTTCGTCCGAGAGCATCCGCTGCGTTCCATCGACTGCAATCAACCCAGTGCCCAGGTAGAAGCCTGGAGATGACGGGAAATTCTGCAACAATCGCAGCAGTGCGGGTTGATCGTTGAGGATTATCCGGTCTTCGGGCAACTGCATGGGCTGCACGATAAAGTCACGCAGTACTTCGCGCCATTGCGCCTGGCGCAAGTCGACCGCCAGCCCCAGTTGCGTCTCTAGCGCAGGCTCAAGCAAGCGCCGGGCAAAGCTGTCGAGCGGGGACACTTGGCGCATGAGGTTGCGCAGCCGTTCCTGGGTCCGCGAATGGGCAGCAAAGCGGTCGCGCAAGGCATTGATCCGGGTGGCCGAGGCATTTTTCAGCCAGGCTGGCATGATCTCGCCGAGAAAGGCGTCAGTGGGGTTTGATAGCGCAGGAGTTATCGAAGACATGAACGACTACCGTATTGTGGGTGAATGGCCCTCAACACTGGTCAGTGGATCAACTTTGCGGCAGGTGGAAATACCTCTTCTCAGTCCTCGGCCTCGCGCTGGACGATCAAGGTACGATAGTGCCCTGGATTGCAGCCAAACCATTTACGAAACGCCTTGTAGAACGAACTGCTATCGGCAAAGCCCAGGCGTTCGGCAATGTCGGCGAAGCTCAAGTCGACATCGGCCAGCCAGGTAATCGCCAACTCGCGCCGCACGCTGTCCTTGAGTCCCTGGTAAGTCTGGCCTTCCTCGGCCAGGCGCCGGCGCAGGGTCGAGGCCGAGAGGCACAGATGGCGGGCCAGGCTGTCGGTTTCCGGCCACAGGTCAGGCGTCATCTGCCGCAGATCCTGGCGAATGCGCCGGGCGAGGCTGGCCGGGTCACGGTACTTGACCAGGATGTTGCCCGGCGCCTCGGCCAGGAAGCGTTGCAGTTCTTCCGGGCTGCGCTTGAGCGGCACGTCGAGATGATCGGCGGCGATGATCATCCGCGTGCGCGGCCGGTTGAATTGCAGGTTTTCCGAAAACATCACCCGGTAGTCGTCGCAGAACGGCGGCTCGGCGCAGCGCAACTCGATGGCCAGGATCGGAATGCGCCGGCCCGCCAGCCAGCAGGCTACGCCATGGACAATCATCCAGAACGTGAAGTAGGTGAACGCCCGCCGTGGCTGCTCGCGCGGCTCGCCGATGACGATCTCGGCCAGGCTCTGCTGGCGGACCAACGCGGGCTGCAGGTCCTCGAACATCAGTCCGAGAAAGGTCAGGGCCGAATCCAGCCCCGCGCCCAGGGTCGGCTGGGCCATGGCCGACTGGCACAGGAAGGCCAGGCTGCCACTGCGCATCCCCCGCGGATCCATGCCGAAAAATTCGTCATTGCAGCGCCGCGCCAGCAGGCGCCAGAGCCGGGCGTAGGCGCTCGCCGGCACGCGCGCATCGGGCTGTTCCAACTGGCTGGCATCGATGCCGGCACGGCCGAGCAACGCGGCAACCGGTTGCGCCGCCGGGCAGCTTTGCAGCAGTGCTTCGCGCACCAGTTGCATCGAGATGCTGTCTTTCTCGCTCATCGCCCGTCCAGCGCCTGTGGTCTGTGCTCAGCCGGCCATCTTAGGGCCTTGGCCGGAAAACGCCAGCCCGTCGTCATACGCTGGACGCCAGGCTGAGGAACGCCTGGATCAGCCGCAGTTCGCGGCGTCGCTCCAGGCAACCGAGCATGTGCCGGTTGATCAGCCCGGCACCGGTGATGGGCCTGGCCACCACCCGGGGGTCATGGGCCACTTCCACCGACGAAACGATGCCGATGCCAAGTTCGGCGGCCACCGCTTCGGTGACCGCCTCGCGGCTGTCCAGTTCGAGCAGTACCCGTGGCTGTACCCGAGCCTGCCCGCAGGCCTGGTCGAAGGTGCGCCGGGTAATGGAACTGGGTTCGCGCAAGACCATGATCTGCCCGCCCAGCTGCTCGATCGCCAGCTCCCCCGGCTCACTGGCCCAAGGGTGCCCCGAGGGTAGCAAGGCACAGATCCGCGAGTCCCCGAGGCTTTGCAGGTACAGGCCCTTGCGTGGCTCGACCTCGGTCAGCACGGCCACGTCGGCATGCTCCGAGAGCAGCGCCGCCAGGGTCTCCTGGGCATTGCCCAGGCGCAGGTTGACGGTGATTCCGGGATAGCGCGCGCGCAACTGGGCCAGCATCGGCATCACCCGGTGCGGGCCATCGGCGGCCACCTCCAGGCGCCCGGTCAGCAGCTGGCGGTTGGCTTCGAGCATAGCCTGGGCCTCTTCGGCCAGACCGAACATGGCACGGGTGATCGCCGCCAGGCGCGTGCCCTCTTCGGTCAGCTCGACCCGCCGCGCGGTACGGCGCAACAGGGTGATCTGGTAGTGCTCCTCCAGCGCCTTGATATGCCCGGTCACCGCCGGCTGGCTGATGAACAGGCGACTGGCGGCACGGGTGAAGCTGCCTTCACGGGCCACGGCATCGAACGCACGCAACTGGAACAGGTTCATATCTATCGGCCTGACTTATGGCTGGCATAACAACAAACAATTTGATTGATGGCGCGCGGAATTGCAACTTAGGCCCCGTAGATTCAGCCCACCGCACCGCTTGTGAGGATTACCGGAATGAGTAACGCCCCTATCCTGCTGACCCCCGGCCCCCTGACCACGTCGGCCCGCACCCGCCAAGCGATGCTGGTGGACTGGGGCTCCTGGGACCGCGACTTCAACCAGCTGACCGCCAGCCTGTGCGAGCAACTGCTGGCCATCGTCAACGGTGCCGAGAGCCACCACTGCGTCCCCCTGCAAGGCAGCGGCACCTTCGCCGTGGAAGCGGCCATCGGCACCCTGGTACCTCGCGACGGCAAGGTCCTGGTACTGATCAACGGCGCCTACGGCCAGCGCCTGGCGAAGATCTGCAAAGTACTGGGCCGCACCTACAGCACCTTCGAAACCGCTGAAGACGAGCCGACCACCGCCGCCGACGTCGACCGCCTGCTGGCCGCCGACAGCAGCATTACCCACGTGGCGCTGATCCACTGCGAAACCAGCACCGGCATCCTCAACCCGCTGCCAGAAATCGCCCAGGTCATCGCCCGTCACGGCAAGCGCCTGATCATCGATGCCATGAGCTCCTTCGGCGCGCTGCCGATCGATGCCCGCGAAGTGCCGTTCGACGCCCTGATCGCCGCCTCCGGCAAATGCCTGGAAGGTGTGCCCGGCATGGGCTTCGTCTTTGCCAACAAGGCCTCGCTGGCCGCCGCCGAAGGCAACTCGCCGTCCCTGGCCATGGACCTGCAGGACCAGCACGCCTACATGGCCAAGACCGGCCAATGGCGCTTCACCCCGCCGACCCATGTGGTGGCGGCGCTGCACGAGGCCCTGCTGCAGTACAACGAGGAAGGCGGCCTGCCGGCGCGTCACCAGCGCTACGCCAGCAACTGCAAGGCCCTGCTCGACGGCATGGCGGCCATCGGCCTGCGCAGCTTCCTGCCCGCCGAGATCCAGGCACCGATCATTGTCACCTTCCACGCGCCGAAAGATCCGCGCTACCAGTTCAAGGACTTCTACGAGCGGGTCAAGGCCAAGGGCTTCATCCTCTACCCGGGCAAGTTGACCCAGGTCGAAACCTTCCGCGTCGGCTGCATCGGCTGCGTTGGCCCGGACGGTATGCAAGCCGCCGTCAACGCCGTGGCCGAGGTGCTGCGGGAAATGGAAGTGCTGGACATCTGAACCCGACCTTTACCTGATCAGCGACCCAATCCGCTCAAGGACACCTGCACATGAACTACAGCAACCCGACTCAACTGCAAGCCGCGATCCTCGACTGGGCCGGTACCGTCGTCGACTTCGGCTCCTTCGCCCCGACCCAGATCTTCGTCGAAGCCTTCGCCGAGTTCGACGTCGAGGTCTCCATCGAAGAAGCCCGCGGCCCGATGGGCATGGGCAAGTGGGACCACATCCGCACCCTGTGCGACCAGCCGCAGATCGCCGAGCGTTATCGCAAGGTGTTCGGGCGTAACCCGACCGACGATGATGTCACCGCCATCTACGAGCGCTTCATGCCGCTGCAGATCGAAAAGATCGCCGTGCACTCGGCACTGATCCCCGGCGCCCTGGATACCCTGACCGGCTTGCGCCAGGACGGCCTGAAGATCGGCTCCTGCTCCGGCTACCCGAAAGTGGTGATGGACAAGGTGGTGGAACTGGCGGCGCAGAACGGCTATGTCGCCGACCACGTGGTGGCCACCGATGAGACCCCCAACGGTCGCCCGTGGCCGGCCCAGGCCCTGGCCAACGTGATTGCCCTGGGCATCGACGATGTGGCCGCCTGCGTCAAGGTCGACGACACTGTGCCGGGCATCCTCGAAGGTCGTCGTGCCGGCATGTGGACGGTGGCGCTGGTCTGTTCGGGCAACGCCCTGGGCCTGACCTACGAAGGCTACCGCGCCCTGGCCTCGGACAAACTGGACAGCGAACGCAAGCGCATCCACGCCCTGTTCGAAGGCTCGCGCCCGCACTACCTGATCGACACCATCAACGAACTGCCGGAAGTGATCGCCGACATCAACCGGCGCCTGGCCCGGGGTGAGATGCCTCAGGCGGTGTAAGGCCTGGTATCGCTATCGCGGGGCAAGCCCGCTCCTACAGTCGGTGGGAGCGGGCTTGCCCCGCGATCGTTCACCCTTGGTGCCGCTCGACCCACACCGCATACTTGTCGATGAAGGTCTGCAGGAACGGCCGGGTTTTCTCCGACACCCTGCCCGCCTCGTCGAACAGGCTCGCCGCCCCACCGATATACGCCTCCGGCTGCTGCATGCACGGCACATCGAGAAACACCAGCGACTGGCGCAGGTGATGGTTGGCGCCAAAGCCGCCCACCGCTCCTGGCGAAACGCTGATCACCGCACCCGGCTTGCCGCTCCAGGAGCTTTGGCCATAGGGCCTTGAACCCACATCGATAGCGTTTTTCAGCACGCCCGGTACCGAACGGTTGTATTCCGGGGTCACGAACAACACGGCATCACTGTTGCGCAGTTGCTCGCGAAACGCCTTGTAGGCTGCCGGCGGATCGACATCGATGTCTTCGTTGTACAGCGGCAGATCGCCAATCTCGATGATCTTCAGTTTGAGGCTGGAGGGCGCGAGTTCCGCCAGCACGTGGGCGACTTTGCGGTTGAAGGATTCCTTGCGCAAGCTGCCGACGATGACGGCTACCGAATAGACCTGACTCATGGCATTTTCCTGACATGTGGTTCAAAGGAACTGTAGGTATAGATGATCCCTTCCAGCCTCGAAGTTTTTTTCCGTGCGGACAAAACTTCCCCGGCAAATCGGTGGTCTATGCCTGACAGATTTCTTCGCAGAGGTTGCACGGTAAATGACAGCAGTACTGGTCGGACAGTTTCATGCACGGGACGCAGAGGGCCGCATCTACCCCGTTCATGAGTTCCAGGAGGCCACCCTCAACGCCGACGGCAGTGCTGCATCCCCGCCGATCACCACCTACAAGCTGCCCATCGGCGACCGGGTCAAGCACCTGGAAGGTGACCGTTTCGAACTCGCCCGCAACGGCGTCGAGCTCATCCGTATTCCCTGAACAGCGTTACAGCTTGATGCAATCGACGGTATAGACCCGCCCCTGCGTCCGGGTTTCGTGCTGCAGGCCATGGACGTCGGCGACGAATCCGGGAAAGCCGCTGTCGAAGGCAGCGGCAAAGGCCAGGTAATCGATGATCGAGCGGGTCGCCTCGGTGAACCGCTCGCCCGGCATGATCAACGGAATGCCCGGTGGATAAGGCACCAGCATCACCGCGGCGATGCGCCCGAGCAGTTGATCGATCGGCACCGCCTCCACCTCGCCGCGCACCAGTTGGTCATAGGCATCGGCCGGTTTCATCACCACCTCCGGCAGACGCGTGAACAGGCGCTTGAGCTGCTTGGCTGTGGCATTGCTGCGGTAGCAGGCATGCAACTGGTCGCACAGGTCGCGTAATCCCACCCCCTGGTAGCGCACAGGATCCAGGCGAGCCACACAGGGCAGGCACGCCATCAGGTCGATGTTGGCGTCATAGCTGCGCTTGAACTCCAGCAGCTCGGTGAGCAAGGTACTCCACTTGCCCTTGGTGATCCCCATGGAGAACAGTACCAGGAAGGTATAGAGGCCGGTCTTTTCCACCACCAGCCCGCGCTCCCAGAGAAACTTGCTGACCACCGCCGCCGGAATACCGTGCTCGCTCAGGGCGCCGCCGGCATTGAGCCCCGGCATCACCAGGGTGACCTTGATCGGGTCGAGCAGCACATAGTCATCGGCAACGTCGCCAAAACCATGCCACTCGGCCTGGGGTTGCAGCAGCCAGTCCCCGGTGCTCACTTGCTGGGCACCTTCGACCCCTGGCGGTTGCCAGATGCTGAACCACCAGTCATCGGCAGCGATATGCCGGCGCAGGTTGGCCATGGCCCGGCGAAAGCCCAGGGCCTCATCGAACATCTCCTGCAACAAGGAACGCCCGGCCGGGCCTTCCATCATCGCCGAGGCCACGTCCAGCGAGGCGAGGATGCTGTACTGCGGCGAGGTGGAAATGTGCATCATGAAGGCTTCGTTGAAACGGTCTCGGTCCAGTTGCCGGGCACCACCGTCCTGCACATGGATCATCGAAGCCTGACTGAAGGCCGCCAGCAGCTTGTGGGTCGAATGGGTGCTGAATACCAGCGGACTGTCGGCACTGCGCGAGGTGCCCATGGCGAATCGACCGGCAAAGAATTCATGGAACGCCGCATAGGCATACCAGGCCTCGTCGAAATGCAGCACCTCGACGCTGCTGCCCAGTTCCTTCTTGATCAGCTCGGCGTTGTAGCACAGGCCGTCATAGGTGGAGTTGGTGACCACGGCCAGCTTCACCCGGGCCGTGCGCCCCCGGGTCAGCGGGTTGGCCTGGATCTTGGCCTGTATCGATGCCGGGCTGAACTCGCTGAGCGGAATCGGCCCGATGATACCCAGCTCATTGCGCTCGGGGCACAGGTACAAGGGAATGGCGCCGGTCATGATGATCGCGTGTACCACCGACTTGTGGCAGTTGCGATCGACCAGTACCAGGTCGTCGCGCCCCACCATCGAATGCCAGACGATCTTGTTGGCGGTGGACGTGCCGTTGATGACGAAGAAGGTGTGATCGGCACCGAAGTTCTTCGCCGCCCGCGCTTCGGCGGCGGCCAGGGGGCCGGTGTGATCGAGCAGCGAGCCCAGTTCCGGCACCGACACCGAGAGGTCCGAGCGCAGGGTGTTCTCGCCGAAGAACTGATGGAACGCCAGCCCTACCGGACTCTTGCGATAGGCCACGCCACCGCCGTGCCCCGGCGTGTGCCAGGAGTAGTTGGACTGCGCGGTGTGCTGCACCAGGGCTTTGAAAAACGGCGGCAGCAGGCCGTCCAGGTAATTGTGCGCAGCCCGCGCTACCTGGCGGGCCAGGAACGGCACGGTGTCTTCGAACAGGTAGAGGATGCCGCGCAGCTGGTTCAGCTCGCTCATGACATCGCCGGGGGCATTCTCCAGGGTCACCTGCTCGCCCAGGGCGAAGATCGGCAGGTGTGGCGCACGCAAGCGGGCCAGGCGGATCAGCTCGACCATGTTCTGCAGCAGGTGGGTGTTCTCGCCGGCGCCTTCGGCGGCGATCAGCATGCAGGCCAGGCCGTGATGGGTCGAGGCGACCAGGTGGCCTTCGGTGTAATCGCTGGCCGGCAGGATGGTGAAGCCGTCCTGGGCCAGTTCCTGGGCGATGCCGCGCACGCGTTCGCCAGCGACAGTATCGGCCTTGATGTCTCGATGAACGATCAGGACAGGGAACTTGAGGTCCTTGTACATGAGGGGGCGCCTGCTCCGAATGACGGGTCGGTCATTTCAGGGTAGAAGCCTGCTTGCCCCCTTGCGCGGCAAATCGCCTCAGTTGGCCTCGGACAATTGTTGCCAGAGCGCCGGGCCACCGGCTGACTTGGCAATGGCTTCCAGGCGCGCCACATGGGCTTCGAGTTCCTGCTCGCTGGCCTGGATGATCCGCCCGGGCGTACGGCCGACCAGGCGACGGATCTCGCTGCCACGGCTGCCCTCGCTGCTCTCTTCGCCATCGGCACCCTGCCCGGCCAGCGACAGGCTGGTCTGGCCACCGGTCATGCTCAGGTAGACGTCGGCCAGCAGCTCCGAGTCGAGCAGTGCGCCGTGCAGGTCACGGCCGGAGTTGTCGACGCCGTAGCGTTTGCACAGGGCGTCGAGGCTGTTGCGCTGGCCCGGGTGACGGCCGCGCGCCATTACCAGGGTGTCGAGGATGGTGCAGTGCCGGGAGATATCGGCGCGATCGTGCTGACCGAGCAAGGCGAATTCGTTGTTGATGAAGCCAACGTCGAACGCCGCGTTGTGGATGATCAGTTGGGCGCCCTGGATGAACTCGAAGAACTCTTCGGCGACCTCGGCGAAGCGCGGCTTGTCGACCAGGAAGGCATCGGTGATGCCGTGGACGCCGATGGCGCCTTCATCACTTTCGCGATCGGGTTGCAGGTAGACGTGGAAGTGCCGCCCGGTCAGGCGCCGGCCCATCAGTTCGACACAGCCGATCTCGATGATGCGGTGACCGTCGGTGACCGGCATACCGGTGGTTTCGGTGTCCAGGACTACCGACCTGTTGTTGTGAAGCTCCACGCCGGTGGCCTCCTGTTGCGTACTGCATGACGGGTGAAAGCCGACCATTCTACCTCAGGGTGAAGGGTCGGGGTGAGCCTCAGCGTCCGAGCAGTTCGTCGACGCCGCGGTTGGCCAGCTGGTCGGCGCGCTCGTTGCCATCGTGGCCGACATGCCCGCGCACCCACTTCCAGGTCACCTTGTGGCGGCCCACCTGCTCATCGAGCAACTGCCACAGGTCGGCATTCTTCACCGGCTCCTTGGCGGCGGTCTTCCAGCCGCGCTTCTTCCAGTTGACCATCCACTCGGTGATGCCTTTCATCACGTACTGGGAGTCGGTCACCAGCAGCACCTCGCACTCGCGCTTGAGCGCTTCCAGGCCCTTGATCGCGGCCATCAGCTCCATGCGGTTGTTGGTGGTGTTGCGTTCGCCGCCCCACAACTCCTTCTCGACGCCCTTGCACACCATCAGCACGCCCCAGCCACCCGGGCCGGGATTGCCCTTGCAGGCACCATCGGTGAAGATTTCGACGCTATCGCTCATTTACAGCCTTTTCGACAATAGGGATACCCGCGCCCAAGGGGCCCGGACTCAGGGTTCGGAATGACGCCGGTTGACCTTGGCCATCGGCAGCGGCAGCAGCTTGCCCATCGGCTCGCGCCGCTCCAGGCGCAGTGGCCGCAGGCCGACCACCATCTTGCGCGCCACCAGCAGGTAGACGCCACCACCGGCACTTTGCCAGCCACCGGCGATCCGCTCCCAGCCAGCCAGGCGCTGTTGCCAGGCGGGGGATGCAAGCGGCGGACGATAGCACCCGAAGCGGCGTTTCTCCAGCGCAAAACCCAGCAGGTTGAGCCAGTCGCCGACCCGTGAAGGGGAAATGCAGCGCGCCTTGCGCAAGGCATCGTGGGCAAACACCCGACGCACGCCCCAGCTGCTCCAGGGGTTGATGCCGACGATCAGCAAATGCCCGCCCGGACGCACGCTGCTGGCCGCCTCGCGCAACAGGCCATGGGGCGACAGGCTGAAGTCCAGGCCATGCTGCAGCACCACCACGTCGGCGGCGTGCTCGCTCAATGGCCAGGCCTGCTCTTCGCAGACGATGTCGACCCCCGGCAACGGCGCCCCCAGGCGCACGTTGCGCTGCACCCGCGGGGCGCTGGGCGGTGGTTCGGCGCAGGGCCCGTAGTGCACCAGGTAGCCGCCGAAGTAGCGCCCCAGTTCTTCTTCGAGCAGCCGTTGCTCCTCGTGCAGCATCAATTGCCCCAGGGGACCGGCGAACCAGTCGCGGGCCAGGCTGATCAGCTCCAGCCACTGCGGATCGGCCTGGGCGAAGGCTTGATCGGTCATTGCAGTCTCCCTTGAAGGTTCTCGACAGCGCGCATAGCTACTAAGATGCACCCATGTCCAACGTTTGGCGAATCGCACCATGATACAGATCGATGCCCTGCCCGCTTTCACCGATAACTACATCTGGTTGTTACAGGATTCTGCCAACCAGCGTTGTGCGGTGGTCGACCCGGGCGATGCGGCGCCGGTACTGGCCTGGCTTGCCGCGCATCCGGGCTGGCAACTGAGCGACATCCTGGTCACCCATCACCATCACGACCATGTCGGCGGCGTCGAACAGCTCAAGGCGCGCACCGGTGCTCGGGTCTGCGGCCCGGCGCACGAGCGTATTCCCGGCCGCGACCTGGCGCTGGACGACAACGACAGCGTGCGCGTTCTGGGCCTGGATTTCCAGATCATTGCAGTGCCCGGACACACCCTGGGACACATTGCCTATTACTGCGCGCAGGCGGCCACGCCCCTGCTGTTCTGTGGCGATACCCTGTTCGCGGCAGGCTGCGGCCGACTGTTCGAAGGCACGCCCGAGCAGATGCACCATTCCCTCGGGCGCCTGGCCGCCCTGCCCGCCCAGACCCTGGTGTACTGCACCCACGAATACACCCTGAGCAACCTGCGTTTTGCCAGGGCGGTGGAACCTGACAACCAACACATTGTCCAACGCTTCGACGACGTTACCCGTTTACGGGCGCAAGATCACATCACGTTGCCATCAACCTTGGCGCTCGAGAAGCTCACCAACCCCTTCCTGCGCACCGCAGAAACATCCGTTAAAGAAAAATTAGACGAACGGAACGGGCCGATAAACCCCACGCCCAGTGCTGTTTTTGCTGGGTTGCGCGCTTGGAAGGACAAGTTCTAAACAGCGCCTGCTAGGGCCGTAAAGTTCTCAAAGGTTGACCACAGGGGGGCTGCTTTCTAGAATCGCCCGACATTTTTGCCCGGAACTTCTTCTCCGCCAATGTCGTCCAACAGCCGCAGAACCTTCAATTCCGTCGCCCTGACGCGCCTGGCCCAAGCCAGTGCGCTGGCCCTGGCCGCCACCCTGGTGGGCTGCCAGAGCACCCGTCAGCTCGACGAATCCGAGAGCGTTCGCGCGCATAACTACCAGGCGCGGATGAAGCAAAAACCGGTGATCGTTCCGGCCAAGCAGGAGCAGGCACCCCAGGATGTCTGGGAGCGCATGCGCCAGGGCTTCGCCCTGCAGGACAACATGGCGGTCAACCCGCGCATCGAACAGCAACGCCTGTGGTTCGCCAGCAACCCCTCGTTCCTGGAAACCGCCGGCGACCGTGGCAGCCTGTACATCCACTACATCGTCGAGCGTCTCGAAGAGCGCAACATGCCGCTGGAGCTGGCCCTGCTGCCGGCAATCGAAAGCGCCTACAACCCCATGGCCTACTCCCGGGCACATGCCGTGGGCCTGTGGCAGTTCATTCCATCCACCGGTCGCCACTTCAACCTGCGCCAGACCCGTTTCTACGATGGCCGTCGCGATATCACCGCCTCGACCAACGCCGCACTGAACTACCTGACCCGCCTGCACGACATGTTCAACGGCGACTGGCTGCTGGCCCTGGCGGCCTACAACGCCGGTGAAGGCACCGTCAGCCGGGCCATCGAGCGCAACGAGCGACTCGGCTTGCCGACCGATTACTGGAACCTGCCGCTGCCCCAGGAAACCCGCGACTACGTGCCCAAGCTGCTGGCCCTGTCGCAGGTGGTGATGACGCCCCAGGCCTACGGTGTGAACCTCAACCCGATCGCCAACGAACCCTACTTCGAGGCCGTCGCCATCAACGACCGCCTCGACCTGTCCCGGGTCGCGGAGCTGGCCGAGATCGACGAAGACGAGCTGTTCCAGCTCAACCCGGCGTTCAAGAAGCGCATGACCGTCGATGGTCCCAAGCAACTGCTGGTACCGACCGCCAAGGCGCAGTTGCTGACCGACAGTCTGTCGAACATGAAGCCTGAGGAGCTCCTCTCGCTGCAGCCGAAAAAGGCCGTCTTCGAGGCCGCCCTGGCCGAAGCCGCGCCGCGCACTACCACTGCTACCCGCAACAGCCGCTACCGGGTCAAGCGCGGTGACAGCCTGGCCAGCATCGCCCGGGCCAACAAGGTCAGCGTCAAGGACCTGCAGCGCTGGAACAAGCTGCCCGGCAACCGCCTCAAGGCCGGTCAGACCCTGGTCATGCAGAGCACCCAGTCCGTCGCCGGCAAGAACGAGAAGAAATCCACCCAGTACAAGGTCCAGAAAGGCGACTCCCTGTACCTGGTGGCCAAGCGCTTCAACGTCGAGATGCAGCACCTCAAGCGCTGGAATCCACGCAGTGGCCACGCCCTCAAGCCAGGCCAGACCCTGACCGTCTACCTGCCGCACTGAGCACCCGGCTCCGGCCATTGACCGGAGCCCGCTTCCCCCGCCTGACGACCTCTTTTTCCAGCCGATACAAGCTGTTACTGTAGCTGGAACAAAGCCCAAGCCGTCTGGATCGGATCGCCGACTTGATACGTCCCCTCCTGTTGCTGTCATTCAGCCTGGCCTTGAGCTTTCCCGCGGGCGCCACAATCAGCGAAAGCCACGGTTACGCCCAGTTCGGCACGCTCAAGTACCCAGCCAAATTCACCCACTTCGACTGGGTCAATCCGCAAGCGCCCAAGGGCGGCACCTTGCGTGCCATGGCGTTCGGCACGTTCGATACGCTCAACCCCTACACCTTCAAGGGCTCAAGCCCGGTCACCACGCCCAACTTCGTGCAGTACGGGGTGAACGAGCTCAATGAGACCCTGATGGTCGGCACCGGCCAGTACGACCCGTCGGGGGACGAGCCGACCTCGAGCTATGGCCTGATCGCCGGCTCCGTGGAATACAGCGAGGACCGCAGCTGGGTAGTGTTCAACCTGCGCCCTGAAGCGCGCTTTCATGACGGCCATCCGATCACGGCCAGTGACGTGGCGTTTTCCTACCGCACCCTGCTCAAGGAAGGCCACCCGATCTACCGCACCAACCTGCAGGAAGTGAAACGGGTCGATATCCTCAACCCTCGGCGCATCCGCTTCGTGTTCAAGCGCGCCGGCAACCCACTGCTGATCCTGCGCCTGGGCGAGCTGCCGGTGCTGCCGGCCCATTACTGGAAAGGCCGCGACTTCAAGGCCACCACCTTCGAGCCGCCCCTGGGCAGCGGCCCCTACCGCATCACCCAGGTACGGCCAGGGCGCAGCCTGGTGTTCGAGCGGGTCAAGGACTACTGGGGCAAAGACCTGGCGGTGAACCGCGGCAAGTACAACTTCGACCGCGTCGAGTTCGAGTTCTACCGCGACAGTGCCGTGGCCTTCGAAGCCTTCAAGGCCGGCGAGTTCGACATTTACATCGAGCACCAGGCCAAGAACTGGGCCAATGGCTACAACTTCCCGGCCGTGCGCCGTGGCCAGGTGATCAAGGCGCAGATCCCGCACAAGATCCCGACCCAGACCCAGGGCCTGTTCATGAACAGCCGCCGGGCGGCCTTCAAGGATGCGCGGGTGCGCCAGGCCCTGGGCCTGATGCTCGACTTCGAGTGGACCAACCGCGCCCTGTTCAGCAGCGCCTATCGCCGCGCCAGCAGCTACTACCCCAACAGCGAGTTTGCCGCCAACGGCTTGCCGGTGGGCAAGGAATGGCTGCTGCTCGCGCCTTACCGCGACCAGTTGCCTGCAGCCCTGTTCACCGAGCCCTACAAGGTCAGCCACACCGACGGGCGCGGGATCAAACGCCAGACACTGCGCCAGGCCCTCGACCTGCTGGCCCAGGCTGGCTGGAAACTCAACGGCCAGCGCCTGCTCGACAGCCATGGCAAGCCCTTGAAGCTGGAGCTGCTGCTGGTCAATCCGAACCTCGAACGGATCCTGCAACCCTATGTCGAAAACCTGGCCAGCATCGGCATCGATGCGCGCTTGCGTACCGTGGACCGGGCCCAGTACAAACAACGCCTGGACCAGTTCGACTTCGACATGATTCTGATGACCCTGAACCAGACCTTGAGCCCCGGTCTCGAACAATGGCTGTACTTTCACTCAAGCCAGGCCGCGACCAAGGGCAGCAAGAACTATGCTGGCGTGAAAGACCCGGTGGTCGATCACCTGCTCGACACCCTGCTCGCCGCCCAGAGCCGCGAAGAACAAGTGGCAGCGGCGCGAGCCCTGGACCGGGTGTTGTTGTGGCACTACTACATGATTCCCAACTGGTACCTGGACAATCACCGCCTGGCCTACCGCAACCGGTTCGCCTTCGTCACCACGCCGCCCTACACACTGGGGCTGAACAGCTGGTGGATAAAGCCTTCGGAGAACGCCCAATGATGTCATTGCCCAGCCTGCGCCTGAAGGCCTGCGCCCTGCTGCTGGCCTGCTTGAGTACCCAGGCACTGGCCGCCCCGCAACATGCCCTGACCCTGTACGACGAGCCGCCCAAGTATCCGGCCGACTTCAAGCACTTCGACTACGTCAACCCCGACGCGCCCAAGGGCGGCACCTTCCGCCAGGCCGGCTTCGGCGGCTTCGACAGCCTCAACCCGTTCATCAACAAGGGCGTTTCGGCCGACGACATCACCCTGATCTACGACACCCTGATGACCCAGAGCCTGGACGAGCCGTTCACCGAGTACGGCCTGGTGGCGGGCAAGATCGAAAAGGCTCCGGACAACAGCTGGGTGCGCTTCTACCTGCGCCCCGAAGCCCGCTTCCATGACGGCCACCCGATCCATGCCGAAGACGTGGTGTTCACCTTCAATACCCTGATCAAAAACGGCGCCCCGCTGTTTCGCAACTACTATGCCGACGTCGCCGAGGTCATCGCCGAAGACCCGCAGCGGGTGCTGTTCAAGTTCAAGCACAGCAACAACCGTGAACTGCCACTGATCCTCGGCCAGTTGCCGGTACTGCCCAAGCACTGGTGGGAAACCCGCGACTTCAACAAGGGCAACCTGGAGATCCCGCTGGGCAGCGGCCCGTACCGGGTCGCCGAGGTCAAGGCCGGGCGTTCGATCCGCTACGAGCGAGTCAAGGACTACTGGGGCAAGGACCTGGCGGTCAACCGTGGCCTGTACAACTTCGACGCGATGACCACCGACTACTACCGCGACAGCTCGGTCACCCTGGAAGCACTGAAGGCCGGTCAGTTCGACTATCGCCTGGAAACCGCGGCCAAGAGCTGGGCCACCGCCTACGACGTGCCGGCCGTGCGGCAGAAGCGCCTGATCCTCGAAGAACTGCCCAACGGCAATCCCACCGGCATGCAGGGCTTCGTCTTCAACATCCGCCGCCCGCTGTTCCAGGATGTGCGCGTACGTGAAGCGCTGAGCCTGTTGCTGGACTTCGAGTGGACCAACAAACAGCTGTTCAACGGTGCCTACACCCGTACCGGCAGCTACTTCGAAAACTCGGAGATGGCCGCCCGGGGGCTGCCGGATGAAGCCGAGCTGAAGATCCTCGAGCCGCTGCGCGGCAAGATCCCCGACCAGGTCTTCACCCAGGCCTTCGCCAACCCGGTCACCGACGGCAGCGGCATGATCCGCGAACAGCAGCGCAAGGCCTACAAGCTGCTGCAGGAGGCCGGCTGGCGCATCGTCGACGACAAGATGGTCGACGCCCAGGGCAAACCGGTGTCCATCGAGTTCCTCCTGGCCCAGACCGAGTTCGAGCGCGTCCTGCTGCCGTTCAAGCGCAACCTGGCGGACCTGGGCATCGACCTGGTGATTCGCCGCGTCGATGTGTCCCAGTACATCAACCGGCTGCGCTCGCGGGACTTCGACATGATGGTCGGCGGCTACCCGCAGTCCAACTCCCCCGGCAACGAGCAGCGTGAATTCTGGCAGAGCGCCGCCGCCGACAACCCCGGCAGCCGCAACTTCATCGGCCTCAAGGACCCGGCCATCGACGGCCTGGTCGATGACCTGATCAACGCCAGCTCCAGGCAGAGCCTGATCGAGCATTGCCGCGCCCTGGACCGGGTGCTGCAGTGGGGCTACTACGTGATCCCCAACTGGCACATCAAGACCTGGCGGGTCGCCTACTGGAACCACATCGGCCACCCGAAGGTATCGCCCAAGTACGACATCGGCATCAATACCTGGTGGATCAAGCCGGATGTGCAGCCGGCCGTGCCATCGACGCCTGAGGCACCACCGGCAGAAGGAACGCACTAGTCATGCTGGCTTATATCTTTCGCCGTTTGCTGCTGATCATCCCCACCCTGCTGGGCATCCTGATCATCAACTTCATCATCATCCAGGCCGCGCCCGGCGGCCCGGTCGAGCAGATGATCGCCAAGCTCGAAGGCTTCGAAGGCGCGACCAGCCGCATTGCCGGCGGTGGCGCCGAGGTCTCGGTGGCCGGCTCCAACTACCGCGGCGCCCAGGGCCTGGATCCGGCCCTGATCAAGGAAATCGAGAAGATGTACGGCTTCGACAAGTCGGCGCCGGAACGCTTGTGGATCATGATCAAGAACTACGCCCAGCTGGATTTTGGCGACAGCTTCTTTCGCGATGCCAAGGTCATCGACCTGATCATCGAGAAAATGCCGGTGTCGATTTCCCTGGGGCTGTGGAGCACCCTGATCATGTACCTGGTGTCGATCCCCCTGGGGATCGCCAAGGCCACCCGCCACGGCAGCCACTTCGACGTCTGGACCAGCTCGGCGATCATCATCGGCTATGCGATCCCGGCGTTCCTGTTCGCCATCCTGCTGATCGTCCTGTTCGCCGGCGGCAGTTACCTGGACTGGTTCCCGTTGCGCGGCCTGACTTCGAACAACTTCGACGAACTGAGCACCACCGGCAAGATCCTCGACTACTTCTGGCACCTGGTGCTGCCGGTGACCGCCCTGGTGATCGGCAACTTCGCCACCATGACCCTGCTGACCAAGAACAGCTTCCTCGACGAGATCAACAAACAGTATGTGGTCACCGCCAAGGCCAAGGGCCTGAGCCCGAACCGGGTGCTCTATGGCCACGTGTTCCGCAATGCCATGCTGCTGGTGATCGCCGGTTTTCCGTCGGCCTTCATCGGCATCTTCTTCACCGGCTCCCTGCTGATCGAGGTGATCTTCTCCCTCGACGGCCTGGGCCTGATGAGTTTCGAGGCGGCGATCAACCGCGACTACCCGGTGGTCTTCGGCACCCTGTTCATCTTCACCCTGCTGGGGCTGGTGGTGAAGCTGATCGGCGACCTGACCTACACCCTGGTCGATCCACGCATCGACTTCGACAGCCGGGAGCACTGAGATGAACCTGTCCCCTCTCAACCGCCGGCGCTTCGAGCGCTTCAAGGCCAACCGCCGCGGCTGGTGGTCGCTGTGGCTGTTCCTGATCCTGTTCGGCCTGAGCCTGGGCGCCGAGCTGATCGCCAACGACAAGCCGCTGGCCGTGCGCTATGACAGTGAGTGGTACTTCCCCGCGTTCAAGCGTTACCCGGAAACCACCTTCGGCGGCGAATTCCCGCTGGAGGCCAATTACAAAAGCCCATACATCCGCGAACTGCTGGCCGCCAAGGACAGCTGGGTGCTCTGGGCGCCAATTCCGTTCAGCTACCAGAGCATCAACTACGATCTCAAGGTGCCCGCGCCTGCGCCGCCGTCGACGCAAAACTGGCTGGGCACCGACGACCAGGGCCGCGACGTGCTGGCCCGGGTCATCTACGGCTTTCGCATTTCGGTACTGTTCGCCCTGACCCTGACCGTGCTCAGCTCGATCATCGGCGTGATCGCCGGCGCCCTGCAGGGCTTCTACGGCGGCTGGGTGGACCTTGCCGGGCAACGCTTCCTGGAGATCTGGTCGGGGCTGCCGGTGCTCTACCTGCTGATCATCCTGGCCAGCTTCGTGCAGCCCAACTTCTGGTGGTTGCTGGGGATCATGCTGCTGTTCTCCTGGATGAGCCTGGTGGACGTGGTGCGCGCCGAGTTCCTGCGCGGACGCAACCTCGAATACGTGCGGGCGGCACGGGCGCTGGGCATGCAGGACGGGCCGATCATGTTCCGCCACATCCTGCCCAACGCGATGATCTCGACCATGACCTTCATGCCGTTCATCCTCACCGGCGCCATCGGCACCCTGACCGCCCTGGACTTCCTCGGCTTCGGCCTGCCGGCGGGCGCACCGTCGCTGGGCGAGCTGGTGGCCCAGGGCAAATCCAACCTGCAGGCCCCCTGGCTGGGCATGAGCGCCTTTGCCGTGCTGGCCCTGATGCTCAGCCTGCTGGTGTTCATCGGCGAATCCGCCCGCGATGCCTTCGACCCGAGGAAATGACATGAGCAACGAAACCTTGATCGAAGTGCGCGACCTGGCGGTGGAGTTCGTCACCGGCGAGCAGACCCAGCGCGTGGTCGAAGGCATCAGCTTCGATATCCGCCGTGGTGAGACCCTGGCCCTGGTGGGCGAATCCGGTTCGGGCAAGTCGGTCACCGCCCACTCGATCCTGCGCCTGTTGCCCTACCCCCTGGCCCGCCACCCGTCCGGCACCATCCGCTATGAAGGCCGCGACCTGCTGACCCAGGACGAAAAGCAGATGCGCCAGATCCGCGGCAACCGTATCGCGATGATCTTCCAGGAGCCGATGACCTCGCTCAACCCGCTGCACAGCATCGAGAAGCAGATCAACGAGATCCTCCTGCTGCACAAGGGCCTGCGCGGCAAGGAGGCCACCGCACGCACCCTGGAGCTGCTGGAGCTGGTCGGCATACCCGAGCCGCGCAAACGCCTCAAGGCGCTGCCACACGAGCTCTCAGGCGGCCAGAGGCAACGAGTGATGATCGCCATGGCCCTGGCCAACGAGCCCGAGCTGCTGATCGCCGACGAGCCGACCACCGCCCTGGACGTCACTGTGCAGCTGAAGATCCTCGAACTGCTCAAGTCGCTACAGGCGCGCCTAGGCATGGCCTTGCTGCTGATCAGCCACGACCTCAACCTGGTCAGGCGCATCGCCCATCGGGTCTGTGTGATGCAGCGCGGCTGCATCGTCGAACAGGCCGAGTGCGCCACGTTGTTCCAGCACCCCACCCACCCCTACACGCAAATGCTCCTCGGCGCCGAGCCCAGTGGCGGCCCGGCCGCCAACCCGGCGGGCAAGCCCATGCTGGAAGTCGAGGACCTGCGGGTGTGGTTCCCGATCAAGAAGGGCCTGCTGCGACGCACCGTCGATCACGTCAAGGCGGTGGACGGCATCAATTTCAGCCTGCCTCAGGGCCAGACCCTGGGCATCGTCGGCGAAAGCGGTTCGGGCAAGTCGACCCTGGGCCTGGCCATCCTGCGCCTGCTCGGCAGCCAGGGCGCCATCCGCTTCCAGGGCACGGCCCTCGACGGCCTGAACCAGCAGCAAGTACGACCACTGCGCCGGCAGATGCAGGTGGTGTTCCAGGACCCGTTCGGCAGCCTGAGCCCGCGCATGTGCGTCAGCGACATCGTCGGCGAGGGGCTGCGCATTCACCGGATCGGCACCCCGGCGGAGCAGGAGCAGGCCATCATTGCCGCCCTGCAGGAGGTGGGCCTGGACCCACAGGCGCGTCACCGCTACCCCCACGAGTTCTCCGGCGGCCAGCGCCAGCGTATCGCCATTGCCCGCGCCCTGGTGCTCAAGCCAGCCTTGATCTTGCTCGACGAGCCGACCTCGGCCCTGGACCGCACCGTGCAGCGCCAGGTGGTCGAGTTGCTGCGCTCGCTGCAGAGCAAGTACAACCTGACCTACCTGTTCATCAGCCATGACCTGGCGGTGGTCAAGGCGTTGAGCCACCAGTTGATGGTGGTCAAGCAAGGCAAGGTGGTGGAGCAAGGCCGCGCCGAGGATATTTTCGCCGCGCCGCAACATACCTATACCCGGCAATTGCTGGAGGCGGCCTTCCTGGCACCAGTAGGAGCGGGCTTGCCCCGCGATGCAATGTAACAGACACACTGCAATCGCGGGGCCAATCGAGTCGTCGCACCGCCGCTCCCACAGAAACAAAAAGCCCCGCATCGGCGGGGCTTTTTGTTGCGGCATCACTTAGTAGCGAGTGATATCCGCCTTGGTTTCCAGCTGCTTGCGGTAAGCCGCGAAGTCCTGCTGGCCAGCACGGGAAGCGAGGAAGCGACGGTAGGCCGCCTTCTCTTCTTCAGTGGCCGCAGTGCCTTCGTTGACGCCATTCAGGCGCAATACCACCAGGCTGCCGTCATTGAGGGTCACGCTACCGTACACCGGCTTGTCCTTGGCTTCAGGCTTGGCCATGCGGAACAGGGCCTGCAACTCGACCGGGTCGACACCTTCCTGAACCCGCGAAGCTGCTTCCTGGACCTTCCAGCTCTGACCGTCCTGGCTGGCGGCCAGCGGGATGCTGCCATCGCGCAGACCGGCAATCAGTGCGTCCGCCTTGGTTTTCAGGGCAGCAGTTGCCTGCTCCTTGGCCAGGTGCTGGCGGATGCTGTCGCTGACCACCTCCAGACCCAGTTGCTCCGGCTTGCGGTGCTCCTTGACGCGCAGGACCACGATGGTTTCCGGATCCAGCTCGATGGCCGGGCTGTTGGAGCCCTCTTCCAGCACTTCAGTGCTGTAGGCCGCCTGGATCACGGCGCGGTTGGCAGTGATGCCTTCACCACCCTCACGACCGAAGGCCGCGGAGGTCTGCACCTTCAGGCCCAGGTCCTGGGCCGGCTGGGCCAGGTCGGAGGCTTCGAATGCCGAGTCTTCGAGCTGCTTGGTGACTTCGACGAAACGCTGTTCGACCTGCTGGGTCTTGAGCTCGCGGGTCAGCTTGTCCTTCAGGCTGGCGAAGCTCGGCTTCTCGGGCGCCTGGACGTCCAGCAGCTTGATCAGGTGGAAGCCGTACTCGGTGCGTACCGGTGCCGAAACCTGGTCCTTGTTCAGCGCGTACAGCGCTTCTTCGAAGGCCGGATCGTAGACACCCTGGCCGGCAAAGCCGAGGTCACCGCCATTGCTGGCAGAACCCGGATCCTGGGAGAACTCCTTGGCCAGTTTGGCGAAGTCTTCACCCTTGGCCAGGCGTTGCTGGATCTCGTCGATGCGCGCCTTGGCCTGGGCCTCGTCCACCTTGTCGTTGACTTCGATGAGGATGTGCGCAGCGTGGCGTTGCTCGGCCAGGTTGGCGACTTCCTTCTCGTACAGGGCCTTGAGCGCGTCTTCGTTGACGTTGACCTGATCGAAGAACGCCGACTTCTTGAGCTCGATGTAGTCGATGACCACCTGGTCCGGGCTCATGAACTCCTTGGCGTGCTCGTCGTAGTGCGCCTTGATCTGCTCGTCGGTCACCTTGGCTGCGGCCGGATCGGCCTTGAAGGTCAGCGAAGCGAAATCGCGGGTCTGCTTTTCCAGGCGTGCGAAGGCGTTGACCTGCTCGTCGGTGACAAAGCCACTGCCGGCAAGGCCTGCGCGCAGTTGCCCGATGAGCATTTCTTCAGCCAGCATCTGACGGAATTGCAGACGGCCGTAGCCCATCTGGCGAATGACCTGGTCAAAGCGCTCGGGGCTGAACTTGCCATCGACCTGGAACTCCGGCGTCTGCAGGATTACCTGGTCCAGTGCGGCTTCGGAGAAGGCGAACTTGGCGTCTTCGGCGCCCTGGAGCAGCAACTTGCGGTCGATCAGGCCCTTGAGGGCCGCTTCGCGCAGCATGTTCTCGTTGAGCAGCGACGGATCGAAGTCCTTGCCCAGCTGTTGCATCAGCTGCCGACGTTGCATGTCGACGGCCTGGCTCAGCTCGTTCTGGCTAATGGTGTCACCATTGACCTTGGCAGCATCCGTGCTGTGGGTGGTGGCCTGGAAGATGGCATCGAAGCCGGTCAGTGCCATCAAGGCTACGATGACACCGATGATGGTCTTGGCAATCCAACCTTGTGAATTGTCCCTGATATTCTGCAGCATGCGTCCCCCAGAAACGGTTGTACTGAATGAAGCAACCGTGGAGCGTGGGTAGAGTCCTGATAGAAGAAAGGCGCATCCGAGGATGCGCCTTCTCGTAACCGGCCAAACCTCGGATCGCGTTCAGCGCTTGCCGAGGTTCAGCAGCCAAGCCAGGCATGAGCCTGGCCCGGTTAGGCGTTAGCCTGAAGGAAGCGACTTAGTTGACGGCTTCTTTCAGAGCCTTGCCAGCCTTGAAGCCTGGCTTCTTGGCAGCAGGGATTTCCAGAGTCTTGCCGGTTTGCGGGTTGCGGCCGGTGCGAGCTGGGCGGTCGGTTACGGAGAAGGTACCGAAACCTACCAGTACCACGGAGTCACCTTGCTTCAGGGCGCCGGTGACGGATTCGATTACTGCGTCCAGCGCACGGCCAGCTACAGCTTTCGGGATGTCAGCAGATGCGGCGATAGCGTCAATCAGTTCCGACTTGTTCACTCTAAGTCCCCTTATATCTCTATTGAGTTTGTTTCTAAGTATGTAATGAAAAGCAAAACTAGCGCTGGGTGGCCTGTTGACACTTAGGTGCCGCTTTATAACAAGGGCCTGAAAAAACTGTCAAGAAAGCCCCCCAGCCAAATACGTACTAATGCGTGCTGATTCTTTCCTTGGAATCGCTGTCGCGCTTTTCATCCTTGGCGACAATCTCGGGAGCCACATCTGGCAAGGGCTCCGGGGCGTATTGCAGCGCAATTTGGAGGACTTCGTCAATCCATTTGACCGGTTTAATCTGTAGATCCTGCTTAATATTTTCAGGAATTTCCTTGAGATCGCGTACGTTCTCTTCAGGAATGATTACGGTCTTGATCCCGCCACGGTGAGCCGCCAGCAGTTTCTCTTTAAGTCCACCAATGGCCAGTACCTGGCCACGCAGGGTGATTTCACCGGTCATGGCCACATCGGCACGTACCGGAATCTGCGTGAGTGCCGACACCAGGGCGGTGCACATGCCGATACCGGCACTTGGACCATCCTTGGGCGTTGCGCCTTCGGGCATGTGGATGTGGGTGTCGCGCTTCTCGTGGAAGTCGGCCGGGATGCCCAGGCTCTTGGCACGGCTGCGCACCACGGTTTGCGCCGCAGTGATCGACTCGACCATCACATCGCCCAGGGAGCCGGTCTTGATCAGTTGGCCCTTGCCCGGGATCACCGCGGCCTCGATGGTCAACAGCTCGCCACCGACCTGGGTCCAGGCCAGGCCCGTGACCTGACCGACCTGGTCCTGTTGCTCGGCCAGGCCGTAACGGAACTTGCGCACGCCGAGGAAGTGCTCCAGCTGCTCGCCAGTGACCTTGACGGCCACCTGCTTGAGACCGGAGTGCTCCTTGACCACCTTGCGGCACACCTTGGCGATCTGCCGCTCCAGGCCCCGTACACCGGCTTCGCGGGTGTAGTAACGGATGATGTCGCGGATGGCCGTGACGTCGATCTCCAGCTCGCCCTTCTTCAGGCCGTTGGCCTTGATCTGCTTGGGCGTCAGGTACTTGACCGCGATGTTGATCTTCTCGTCTTCGGTGTAGCCCGGCAGACGGATGACTTCCATCCGGTCCAGCAGCGCCGGCGGGATGTTCATCGAGTTGGAGGTGCAGAGGAACATCACATCGGAAAGGTCGTAGTCGACTTCCAGGTAGTGATCGTTGAAGTTGTGGTTCTGCTCCGGATCGAGCACCTCGAGCAATGCCGAGGCCGGATCGCCACGCATGTCGCTGCCCATCTTGTCGATTTCATCGAGCAGGAACAGCGGGTTGCGCACGCCCACCTTGGTCATTTTCTGGATCAGGCGACCTGGCATCGAGCCAATGTAGGTACGCCGGTGACCACGGATCTCGGCTTCGTCACGCACGCCGCCCAGGGCCATGCGCACGAACTTGCGGTTGGTGGCGCTGGCGATCGATTCGGCCAGGGAAGTCTTGCCCACACCGGGTGGACCTACCAGGCACAGCACCGGGCCACGGATCTTCTTGACCCGTTTCTGCACCGCGAGGTACTCGAGGATACGCTCCTTGACCTCTTCCAGGCCGTAGTGGTCGGCATCGAGGATCTCCTCGGCCTTGGCCAGGTCCAGGCGCACCTTGCTCTGGGCCTTCCACGGCACCTGCACCAGCCAGTCCAGGTACGAACGCACCACGGTGGCCTCGGCAGACATCGGCGACATCTGCTTGAGCTTGTTCAGCTCGGCCTGGGCCTTGGCATAGGCATCTTTCGGCAGGCCGGCGGCGTCGAGGCGCTTTTTCAGCTCTTCGACTTCGTTGTGGCCTTCCTCGCTGTCGCCCAGCTCCTTCTGAATGGCCTTCATCTGCTCATTCAGGTAGTACTCGCGCTGGCTGCGCTCCATCTGCTTCTTGACCCGGCCGCGGATGCGCTTCTCGACCTGCAGCAGGTCGATCTCGGCGTCCAGCAGGGCCATGACGTGCTCGACGCGGGCGCCGAGGTCGAGGATCTCGAGGATTTCCTGCTTCTGCTCGATCTTCAGGGCCATGTGAGCAGCCATGGTATCGACCAGGCGCCCCGGCTCATCGATGCTGTTGAGCGACGACAGGACTTCAGCCGGGACTTTCTTGCCCAGCTGAACGTATTGTTCAAATTGTGACAGCAAGCTACGAACGAAGACTTCGGACTCGCGCTCGGCGGTCTGGGACTCTTCGATCAGCGACACTTCGGCACGAATGTGGCCGTCAACTTCGTTGAAACGCTCGACTGCACCGCGCTGCTCGCCCTCGACCAGCACCTTGACGGTGCCATCGGGCAGTTTCAGCAGCTGCAGGACAGTGGCAATGGTACCGACGCGGTACAGGGCATCTTCGCCCGGATCGTCGTCAGCGGGGTTCTTCTGGGCCAGCAGGAGGATCTGCTTCTCGCCCGCCATGGCGGCCTCAAGGGCTTCGATGGACTTCTCGCGCCCCACGAACAGTGGGATGACCATGTGCGGATAGACGACGACATCGCGCAATGGCAAAAGAGGCAAGTCGAGGGTGGTCTTCATGATTTCGCCTCTACAGCGGCCTTATGGCCGGAAACCGGTGGAATATGAGCGTGGGTTTAATGTGGGGGCAGCCCCGCAAAAAAACAAGCTCTACGACAGGAAAAGCAAAGGGGCCCGAAGGCCCCTTGCGATTTCGAGCCGTTTGTCGACTCAGACGTCAGGTGCAGCTTTGGCTTGCGGCTCGCTGTTCTCGTAGATCAGCAGCGGCTGCGAAGCGCCATCGATGACGCTCTCGTCGATCACCACCTTGCTGACATCCTTCTGCGAAGGAATCTCGTACATGGTGTCGAGCAGGATGCCTTCGAGGATCGAACGCAGGCCACGGGCGCCAGTCTTGCGCTCCAGGGCCTTGCGGGCCACGGACTTGAGCGCATCGCTACGGAACTCCAGGTCCACGCCTTCCATCTCGAACAGCTTGGCGTACTGCTTGGTCAGGGCGTTCTTCGGCTCGGTGAGGATCTGCATCAGGGCAGCCTCGTCGAGCTCGTCGAGGGTCGCCAGGACCGGCAGGCGGCCAACGAATTCCGGGATCAGACCGAACTTGACCAGATCGTCAGGCTCGACCTCACGCAGCGACTCGCCAACCTTCTTGCCTTCCTGCTTGCTGCGTACTTCGGCGCCAAAGCCGATGCCGCCGCGGGTGGAACGGTTCTGGATGACCTTTTCCAGGCCCGAGAACGCACCGCCACAGATGAACAGGATGTTGCGCGTATCGACCTGCAGGAACTCCTGCTGCGGGTGCTTGCGGCCGCCTTGCGGCGGTACCGAGGCAACCGTGCCTTCGATCAGCTTGAGCAGCGCCTGCTGCACGCCCTCGCCCGACACGTCGCGGGTGATGGACGGGTTGTCCGACTTGCGCGAGATCTTGTCGATTTCGTCGATGTAGACAATGCCCATCTGGGCCTTTTCCACGTCGTAGTCGCACTTTTGCAGCAGTTTCTGAATGATGTTCTCGACGTCTTCACCGACATAACCGGCTTCGGTCAGGGTGGTGGCATCGGCGATGGTGAACGGTACATTCAACAGACGCGCGAGGGTTTCGGCGAGCAGGGTCTTACCCGAGCCCGTCGGACCGATCAGCAGGATGTTACTCTTGCCGAGCTCGACGTCGTCGTTCTTCTTGTCGCGTTGGTTCAGGCGCTTGTAGTGGTTGTACACCGCTACGGCCAGTACCTTTTTCGCACGCTCCTGACCAATGACGTACTGGTCCAGGATGGTGCTGATTTCTTTCGGCGAAGGCAGTTTATGCGCGCTGCTCTCGGCCTGGGCTTCCTGCACCTCCTCACGGATGATGTCGTTGCACAGGTCGACGCACTCGTCGCAGATAAATACCGAGGGGCCGGCAATCAACTTGCGCACTTCGTGCTGGCTTTTGCCGCAGAAGGAGCAATAGAGCAATTTGCCGCTGTCCTCGCCGTTACGGGTGTCAGTCATTCGATCGATCCAATCCGGTAGGCTTGAAACACAAGATGAAGGCAATTGCGGGCTTTTTCAAGTCCGCAGGTGGCAGGAAGGCCCGACCACCTGCTTTGGCGCCTTGTCAGACTGCCATTTGCCGCTTTTCGTGTACCGAGTCGATCAGGCCGTACTCGGCGGCACGCTGCGCGCTCATGAAGTTGTCGCGCTCGGTGTCACGCTTGATGGTCTCCAGGTCCTGGCCGGTGTGGTAGGCCAGCAGCTCGTTCAGGCGCGACTTGATGGAGAGGATCTCCTTGGCGTGGATCTCGATGTCCGTCGCCTGGCCCTGGAAGCCGCCCAGTGGCTGGTGGATCATCACCCGCGAGTTCGGCAGGCAGTGACGCTTGCCCTTGGCACCGGCAGCGAGCAGGAAGGCTCCCATGGAGCAGGCCTGGCCGATGCAGGTGGTGGAGACGTCCGGCTTGATGAACTGCATGGTGTCGTAGATCGACATGCCCGCAGTCACCGAACCGCCCGGCGAGTTGATGTAGAGATGGATATCCTTGTCCGGGTTTTCCGCTTCAAGGAACAGCAACTGCGCCGCGATCAGGTTGGCCATGTAGTCCTCTACCGGGCCGACCAGAAAGATCACCCGCTCCTTCAACAGGCGCGAGTAGATGTCGTAGGCGCGTTCGCCACGAGCGGATTGCTCGATAACCATCGGGACCAGGCCGCCTGCGGCCTGGATGTCAGAGCTCTGCTGATAATAAGAATTGCGGGACATGTCCTGCACTCACTCCCAAATAGTCATGTCTTGAATACGCACAAGCCAGCTCGAAGGCTGGCTTGTGGTGTTTTCCTACGAGAGAAGAAAATCAGTCAGCGGCAGGAGCCTGTGCTGGCTTGACAGCTTCTTCGTACGAGACCGATTTGTCGGTCACAGTAGCTTTCTGCAGAACAGTATCCACAACTTGTTCTTCCAGCACAACCGAACGGACTTCGTTCAGTTGCTGGTCGTTCTTGTAGTACCAGGCGATGACCTGCTCAGGCTCCTGGTAGGCCGAAGCCATTTCCTGGATCATTTCGCGAACGCGGGCTTCGTCCGGCTTCAGCTCGTTCTGCTTGACCACTTCGGCGATGATCAGGCCCAGCACGACGCGGCGCTTGGCTTGCTCTTCGAACAGCTCGGCCGGCAGTTGCTCAGGCTTGATGTTGCCACCGAACTGCTGAACGGCTTGAACGCGCAGGCGGTTCACTTCGTTTTCCAGCAGGGCTTTTGGCACTTCGATCGGGTTGGCAGCCAGCAGGCCGTCCATTACCTGGTTCTTGACCTTGGTCTTGATGGCCTGGCGCAGTTCACGCTCCATGTTCTTGCGAACTTCGGCGCGGAAACCGTCGACGCCGCTTTCCTTGATACCGAACTGGGCGAAGAACTCTTCGTTCAGCTCAGGCAGCTTAGGCTCGGAAACGCTGTTGACGGTAACGGTGAACTCGGCGGTTTTGCCAGCCAGGTCCAGGTTCTGGTAGTCCTCTGGGAAGGCCAGGTTCAGAACGCGCTCTTCACCCGCCTTGGCGCCGACCAGGCCTTCTTCGAAGCCCGGGATCATACGGCCGGAGCCCAGTACCAGCTGGGTGCCCTTGGCCGAACCGCCGGCGAAGGCTTCGCCGTCGATCTTGCCGACGAAATCGATGTTCAGCTGGTCTTCGTTCTGGGCAGCGCGCTCGACGGCCTCGAAACGGATGTTCTGCTTGCGCAGTACTTCCAGCATGTTGTCCAGGTCGGCGTCAGCCACGTCGGCGCTCAGGCGCTCGACAGCGATCGAGTCGAAACCGGCAACGGTGAACTCAGGGTATACTTCGAAGGTGGCGATGTATTCCAGGTCCTTGCCCTTTTCGAAGGACTTTGGCTCGACGGCAGGTGCGCCAGCCGGGTTCAGCTTCTGCTCGACCACAGCTTCGTAGAAGGAAGCCTGGACCAGGTCGCCGAAGGCTTCCTGACGGGCGGCATCTTCATAACGCTGACGGATCACGCTCATCGGCACCTTGCCAGGACGGAAGCCTGGGACCTTGGCGCGACGGGCAGTCTGTTGCAGACGCTTGTTGACTTCGGTCTCGACGCGCTCTGCCGGAACGGCGATGGTCATGCGACGCTCGAGAGCAGAAGTATTTTCAACAGAAACTTGCATGGATATTCCTCGTTGCACAGACGTTAGCCGGCGATACCCGACTCCAGAATCAAGGGCAAGCATTCTAGTGGCTCACAGGCCAGAAGTCACCCCGTTCAGGACGACGGGAAAATACGCCGGTCCATTTCATTTACAGCCCCCGGCCAGAACCCTGTCCGAGAGCCTTCGAGATCTACTGGCAGCGCCCAGAAATACATTTCAAGACACTACAAAACCAAGCGCCGGACATCAGAGCGCCGAGTCGTCGATCTCATTGAACCCACAATATTCTTCCCAGCTCATGCCCAGCGCCTGAGCCACTTCCCGATGCACCTCAAGACGCATGGCCTTGAGCTCATCCTCGGACCCGGCGATCAGTTGCAGCGTCAGCTCCCAAGGCTCAAGCCCCTGCTCTTGCGCGGCATCCTCGAACGCCCACTCGATCTGCTGATGCTGCTCCTGGGCACTGAGCCCGGCAATCTCTTCGAGCAGCTGCGGATTGGCCTCGACGAAGCGCTGCAATGCGCTGGCCTGGCGTTCTTTTGAAATCATGCGGCTGTCCTCACTACAACTTGCCGTGATCTACGGCCTCAACCGGCTGAAATCTATCAGTTTTTGCCCCTTTGTCACCAGCCTGCAACGGCACCTGCCGCAGATCGGTTCGCCGCTCGTGGGCGGAACACTGAAAGCAGAAACGAAAAAAGCCGCACTAGGCGGCTTTTTCGAGGCTTTACGCACGCTTCAGCGAAGGGCGGCGAAAGCGTGGAAAGATGCAAAAACAAAGGCGCCGGATTTTCATCCGGCGCCTTTGGGAATATGGGGTGGACGATGGGGATCGAACCCACGACACCAGGAATCACAATCCTGTGCTCTACCAACTGAGCTACGCCCACCATAGTGCAATTGCGGCCTTTTGGCCTCAGGCTTTCTCGCGCTTCAGCGAAGGGCGGTGAAAGCGTGAATGGTGCGGACGAAGAGACTCGAACTCTTACAGCTTGCGCCGCTGGAACCTAAATCCAGTGTGTCTACCAATTTCACCACGTCCGCGTGAAGCATTTAAAGCAAAGGCGCCAGATTTTCATCGGGCGCCTTCTGGAATATGGGGTGGACGATGGGGATCGAACCCACGACACCAGGAATCACAATCCTGTGCTCTACCAACTGAGCTACGCCCACCATATTGCAGTTACCGCTTTACTTGTGCCTAAGCTGCCTTATGGCGCACCCGGCAGGACTCGAACCTGCGACCATCCGCTTAGAAGGCGGATGCTCTATCCAGCTGAGCTACGGGCGCATATTTAATCTGCTTTCTGTTACGATTACAAATTAACTTTTAGCCGTACCGAACAAGCAACAAATCCGCTCATTCTGCCTGACCTTGCTAACCAGTGCTAGGCTCCGCCCGACAAGTGCGACGAATCTTATAGACGAGCGGGCATACCGTCAACTCTTTTCTGAAAAAAACTCATTTTATTTAAGGGCTTAGGGCAAATCCCGGACCAAGCGCCTTTGCCCTCGCCCCCCTTCATGCGAGAATGCGCGCTCTTTTATTTCCACTCGATGGTTAATCACGCGTCATGACTGCACACCTTATCGACGGCAAGGCGATCGCCGCCAACCTGCGCCAGCAGATCGCCCAACGTGTCGTGGAGCGTCGCCAGCAAGGCCTGCGTACGCCTGGCCTGGCGGTGATCCTGGTCGGCACCGACCCCGCCTCTCAAGTCTATGTCTCGCACAAGCGCAAGGATTGCGAAGAAGTCGGCTTTATCTCCGAAGCCTTCGACCTGCCCAGCGAGACCACCCAGCAGGCGCTGACCGATCTGATCGATCGCCTCAATGACGATGCCAGCATCGACGGTATCCTGCTGCAGTTGCCGCTGCCGGCGCACCTGGACGCCTCGCTGCTGCTCGAACGCATTCGTCCGGACAAGGACGTCGATGGTTTCCATCCTTATAACGTCGGCCGCCTGGCCCAGCGTATCCCGCTGCTGCGCCCGTGCACCCCGAAAGGCATCATGACCCTGCTGCAAAGCACCGGTCAGGACCTGTACGGCATGAACGCGGTGGTGGTCGGTGCCTCGAACATCGTCGGCCGGCCGATGGCCATGGAGCTGCTGCTGGCCGGCTGCACCGTGACCGTGACCCACCGCTTCACCAAGGACCTGGCCGGCCACGTCGGCCGCGCCGACCTGGTCGTGGTGGCCGCTGGCAAGCCAGGCCTGGTCAAGGGTGAGTGGATCAAGGAAGGTGCGATCGTCATCGACGTCGGCATCAACCGCCAGGAAGACGGCAAGCTGGTGGGTGACGTGGTCTACGAGACCGCCCTGCCCCGCGCCGGCTGGATCACCCCGGTGCCGGGCGGCGTCGGGCCGATGACCCGCGCCTGCCTGCTGGAGAACACCCTGTATGCGGCGGAAGAACTGCATAAGTAAGCGGTGAGGCTTCAATGAAAACGGCACCTGGTTAGGTGCCGTTTTTTTGTGCCCGGCGTCAGGGCTCTATCGCAGGCTTCGCCAGCTCCCACAGGTTGTGCAGGCTGCGACCCTGTGGGAGCTGGCGAAGCCTGCGATGGGGTCGACGCCTACTGCCGCGCCGCCTCCCAGGACTTGAGCAACTCGCTGTAGCTCACCGTCTCGCCCTTGGGTTTCTCGTTGGCCAGTTTCGGCTTCGGCGCCCCGGGTTGGTCGTACCAGTACTGGGCATCACGTTCCGGGTTCAGCTTCGGCGCGCAGGTCGCCTGGGCCTTGGAACGCTCCAGGCGTTCGAGGATGCGGTCCTGGTCGCGGGCCAGGCCATCGAGCGCCTCCTGCGGGGTCTTCTCGCCACTGGCCGCTTCGGCGATATGGCTCCACCACAGTTGCGCCAGGCGCGGGTAATCAGGCACGTTGGTGCCGGTCGGGGTCCACTGCACCCGCGCCGGGCTGCGGTAGAACTCCACCAGCCCGCCCAGCTTGGGTGCCAGGTCGGTCATCGCCTGGGAGTTGATGTCCGACTCGCGTATCGGCGTCAGGCCGACGATGGTCTTTTTCAACGAGACGGTCTTGGAGGTGACGAACTGGGCGTAGAGCCAGGCCGCCAGGCGCTGTTTCTCCGGGGTCGATTTGAGGAAGGTCCAGGAGCCGGCATCCTGGTAACCCAGCTTCATGCCCTCCTCCCAGTACGGTCCCTTGGGCGACGGCGCCATGCGCCACTTCGGCGTGCCATCGGCATTCATCACCGGCAGGCCCGGCTTGGTCATGTCGGCGGTAAAAGCGGTGTACCAGAAGATCTGCTGGGCGATATTGCCCTGGGAGGGCACCGGGCCGGACTCGGAGAAGGTCATGCCCTGGGCTTCCGGCGGCGCATAGGCGCGCATCCAGTCGACGTATTTTTGCGTGGCATAGACGGCCGCCGGGCCATTGGTATCGCCGCCACGGGTGACGCTGGAGCCCACCGGATGGCAGTCCTCGACGCGAATCCCCCATTCATCCACCGGCAAGCCATTAGGCAGGCCCTTGTCGCCGCCGCCGGCCATGGAGAACCAGGCATCGGTGAAGCGCCAGCCCAGCGACGGGTCCTTCTTGCCGTAGTCCATGTGCCCATAGACACGCTTGCCGTCGATTTCCTTGACGTCCTCGCTGAAGAACTTGGCGATATCCTCGTAGGCCGACCAGTTGACCGGCACCCCCAGTTCATAGCCGTACTTTTCCTTGAACCTGGCCTTGAGGTCCGGCCGGTCGAACCAGTCGGCGCGGAACCAGTAGAGGTTGGCGAACTGCTGGTCGGGCAACTGGTAGACCTTGCCGTCGGGCGCGGTGGTGAAGGAAATGCCGATAAAGTCTTTCAGGTCCAGGGTTGGCGAGGTGTAGTCCTTGCCTTCGTTGGCCATCAGGTCGGTGATCGACTCGGTCTTGCCGTAGCGAAAGTGCGTGCCGATCAGGTCGGAGTCGTTGACCCAGCCGTCATAGATATTCTTGTCCGACTGCATCTGGGTTTGCAGCTTCTCCACCACGTCGCCTTCCTGCAGCAGGTCGTGGGTCAGCTTGATCCCGGTGATTTCGGTAAAGGCTTTGGCCAGTACCTTGGACTCGTATTCGTGGGTGGCGATGGTTTCCGAGACCACGTTGATCTTCATGCCCCGGAAGGGTTCAGAGGCTTTGATGAACCACTTCAGCTCCTCAAGCTGCTGCTCCGGTGTCAGGGTCGACGGCTTGAACTCGCTGCCGATCCATTTCTTTGCCGCGTCCTCATAGGCGTCGGCCCAGGCGCTGGCGTGCAAGCTGCCCAGTACGAGCAAGGCTGCCAGGGTCAAATGTCGCCGGTTCTTGTTGTTGTCGAACATCGTGATCTCCCGATTGAATATTCCCCTGGAGCCTGGCCGAAACCTTTCGGCTAACCCCAACGCATCACCACCAACAGCCACACCACCGACAGCAGCGAGGCCACCCAGAGACTCCAGTCGCTGGCGCCGATGACCAGCAAGTGCAGGTAAGCGCTGCCCAGCAGCCCGATGAACAACCGGTCGCCGCGGGTGGTGGCGATCGGCAGGAAACCGCGACGTTCGACGCAGGGCCTGCGCAGCTCGAACAGGGTCATGCCCAGCAGCAGGACGCCGATGGCGACAAAGAACAGCGCCGTCGGCAGGGTCCAGGCCATCCAGTCCATAGCGCGCCTCCTCAGACCCGGCCCAGGGCAAAGCCCTTGGCCACGTGGTTACGGACAAACCAGATCACCAGCATGCCCGGCAGGATGGTCAGCACCCCGGCCGCCGCCAGCACGCCCCAGTCGATGCCGGAAGCCGACACCGTGCGGGTCATCACCGCCGCAATCGGCTTGGCGTTGACCGAGGTCAGGGTGCGCGCCAGCAGCAGTTCGACCCAGGAAAACATGAAGCAGAAAAACGCCGTGACACCGATGCCCGAGCCAATCAGCGGGACAAAGATCTTCACGAAGAATCGCGGGAAACTGTAGCCATCGATGTAGGCGGTTTCGTCGATTTCCTTGGGCACACCGGACATGAAACCTTCCAGGATCCACACCGCCAGTGGCACGTTGAACAGGCAGTGGGCCAGGGCCACGGCAATGTGGGTGTCGAACAGGCCGATGGACGAATACAGCTGGAAGAATGGCAACAGGAACACCGCCGGCGGCGCCATGCGATTGGTCAGCAGCCAGAAGAACAAGTGCTTGTCGCCCAGGAAGCGGTAGCGCGAGAAGGCATAGGCGGCAGGCAGGGCCACGCTCAGGGAAATCACCGTGTTCAGGCACACGTAGTAGAGCGAGTTGATGTAGCCGCTGTACCAGCTCGGGTCGGTGAAGATCACCCGGTAGTTGTCGAAGGTGAATTCCCGGGGCCACAGGGTCAGGCCGCCGAGGATCTCGGTATTGCTCTTGAACGACATGTTCAGCAGCCAGTAGATCGGCACCAGCAGGAACAGGATGTACAGCACCAGGGGCAGCGTCTTGCGCGGGTTCATGGCCGCCTCCTAGTCTTTGTCGGCATGGGTCATGGCGGTGTAGAACAGCCAGGACACCAGCAGGATGATCAGGAAATACACCAGCGAGAACGCCGCCGCCGGGCCCAGGTCGAACTGCCCGACCGCCATCTGGGTAAGGGTCTGGCTGAGGAAGGTGGTGGCGTTGCCGGGCCCGCCGCCGGTGAGCACGAACGGCTCGGTGTAGATCATGAAGCTGTCCATGAAACGCAGCATCACCGCGATCAGCAGCACGTTCTTCATCTTCGGCAGCTGGATATGCCGGAACACCGCCCAGGCCGAGGCGCGGTCGATGCGCGCCGCCTGGTAGTAGACGTCGGGAATCGCCCGCAGCCCCGAGTAGCACAGCAGCGCCACCAGCGAGGTCCAGTGCCAGACATCCATCACCAGCACCGTGACCCAGGCATCCATGGTGTTGGCCGCGTAGTTGTAGTTGATCCCCAACTGGTTCAGCGACGCGCCGAGCAGGCCGATGTCGGCGCGACCGAAGATCTGCCAGATGGTGCCGACCACGTTCCACGGGATCAGCAGCGGAATGGCCATGACGATCAGGCATGCCGACGACCAGCGGCCCTTGGTCGGCATGGTCAGGGCGATGGCGATCCCCAGCGGGATCTCGATCAGCAGCACGCAGCCCGAATAGATGAACTGGCGCAACAGCGAATCATGCAGGCGCGGGTCCTGGAGGACCTGGCGGTACCAGTCGGCACCGACGAAGTAGCGGCTGGACTGGTCGAAGATGTCCTGCAGTGAATAATTGACCACGGTCATCATCGGCACCACGGCGCTGAAGGCCACCAGCAGGAACACCGGCAGCACCAGCCACCAGGCCTTGTTGTTGGGCACCTTGTTCATGGCGCGGCCTCCAGCAGCACGTCATCGGCGTAGAGCATCAGCCACTGCGCCGGAAAGCTGATCCAGGCTTCCTCCACCGGCACCACCCGGTCTTCGCCCAGGCGCACCTTGAGCGCCACGCCCTCAAGGTCCAGGGTCAGGATCCGGTAGGTGCCCAGGTCTTCGACATCCACCACCCGGGCGCTGAAGGCGTCGTCGAAGGCTGCTTCGCGCACCTGCACGAACTCCGGACGAATGCCGACCTGCAGGCGCACTGCCTGCGTGCTGGCCAGGCGGGCTTGCAGGTCGGCTGGCAATGGCAAGTGGACAGAAGCGAAACCGACCCCACCCGGCTGCGGCTGCACCTCGATCAGGTTCATCCCCGGGCTGCCGATGAAATAGCCCACAAAGGTGTGGCGCGGTCGCTCGAACAGCTCCCGCGGGGTACCGAACTGGACGATCTGCCCGCCGTACATCACCGCGATCTTGTCGGCAAAAGTCGAGGCCTCCAGCTGATCGTGGGTGACGTAGATCATGGTGATATTGAACTGCTCGTGGATCTGCTTGAGCTTGCGCCGCAGCTTCCACTTCAGGTGCGGATCGATCACCGTCAACGGCTCATCGAAGAGGATCGCCGAGACATCGTCGCGCACCAGGCCACGGCCCATGGAGACCTTCTGCTTTTCGTCGGCGCTGAGGTTGCGGGCCTTTCGTTTCAGTGCCGGCGTCAGCTCCAGCACCTCGGCGATTTCCTCGACCTTGCGCCGCACCTGCGCCTCATCCAGGCCCTGGTTGCGCAACGGGAAGGCCAGGTTGTCGAACACCGTCATGGTGTCGTACACCACCGGGAACTGGAACACCTGGGCGATGTTGCGCGCCTGGGGCGACAGCGCGTTGACAGCCTTGCCATCGAACAGCACCTGGCCCTGGGACGGGCTGAGCAAGCCGGAAATGATATTGAGCAAGGTCGACTTGCCACAGCCCGAAGGCCCGAGCAAGGCGTACGCGCCACCCTGGGCCCAGACGTGGTCCAGTTCGCGCAGGGCATAGTCATCGGCGCCAGTCGGGGTGCGGCTGTAGCTGTGGGCCAGGTGCTGCAGGCGGATCTCGGCCATCAGGCGACCCTCGCTTCACGGGTGCCGGGCGCCTGCACCAGTTGTCCGTCGCTGTCGAAGACGAACAGTTTGTGGGTCGGGATGAACACCCGGATCGGCGCATCGACGTTGTACTCATGTACACCGGGCAGGTGCAGGATGATGCGAAAGTGCTCGTTGCGCACATGCAGGAAGGTTTCCGAGCCGCTGATTTCCGCCAGTTCCACCAGCACCGCCAGCTCCAGGTCATCGTCATTGGAGGGCACCAGGCTGATATGGCTGGGACGCACGCCAAAGCGATACTCGCCATCACCGATACGCTGCAGGTCGGCGTTCATGGCAAAGTGCACGGCGCCGGCAAAACTCACTTCGTTGCCACTGATGCGTCCGGGAATCAGGTTGATCGGCGGCTCGGAAAACAGCTCGGCCGCCAGCACCGAGCGCGGCTGGTGATAAACCCGGGCGGTCGGGCCGCTCTGCACGATGCGACCTTCATGCAGGATCGTGGTGGTACCGCCCAGGGCGAGGGCCTCATTGGGCTCGGTGGTGGCATACACGGCAATGCAGTGACGCTGGGCGAACAGCGCGCGCATTTCCTGGCGCAGTTCTTCGCGCAACTTGTAGTCCAGGTTGACCAGTGGCTCATCGAACAGGATCAGTTCGGCATCCTTGACCAGCGCCCGGGCCATGGCCGTGCGCTGCTGCTGGCCACCGGACAGCTCCAGCGGCAGGCGCTTGAGAAACGGCTCGATACGCAACATCTGCGCGGTCCGGTGGACCTTGTCGCGGATTTCCTCCTCGCTCACCCGCGCCTGACGCAACGGCGAAGCGATGTTCTCGAACACGCTGAGGGTCGGGTAATTGATGAACTGCTGATAGACCATCGACACATTGCGCTGGCGCACCGGGCGGCCGGTGACATCTTCACCGTTCATCAGCACCCGCCCGCGATCCGGACGGTCCAGGCCGGCCATCAGGCGCATCAGGCTGGTCTTGCCGGACAGGGTGCGGCCGAGCAGGACATTGAACGAGCCCGGCTCGAAACTGAGGGTGGCATCGACGATCCAGTCCTGGTTGTCGACGGTGCGGCTGACGTGCTCCAGCGTAAGCGACATGGGCGGCCCTGATTGTTGTTATCGGACAGGCACCGGCTGTAGAGCCAGATTCATGCCAGGGTCACAACGAGCCGCCAAGCCATTGATAGCCAATGTTTTTTGCTTGGCGCAAGGCACAGGACAATTCGCTACTGAACACAAATGAACACTATTTGCTGAACAGTTGAACAGCCGCGAATTGACAATGAACAGGACTGATCAACACTGGATCACACAAAAACAACAACACTGCCCCGGCAGAGGACAGGCCCATGGCCGCACCCATCCCGACCCATGCCCAACTGATCCAGGCGTCCTGGGCGCGCTGCCGCGACTATGGGTTGGAACATCAATCGGCGCCCGACTTCGGCAACCTGGCCGGTACCAGGCTCAATGAGTTGCTCGAACACCAGCAAGCCTTGCTGGGCACCACGCGCGACGACGTCATGCCGCAGTACCAGCACCTGCTGGGCAACTCCAGCTACCTGATCATGCTCAGCGATGAACAGGGCCAGCTCCTGGAAACCTGGGGCACCCGGCGCTTCATCGACCCGCGCCAGCAGCATGGTTTCGTGGCGGGCGCCCGCTGGCTGGAACAAGGCGTCGGCACCAACGCCATCGGCACCGCCCTGGCCTGCCTGGAGGCCGTGCATGTGAGCCAGGACGAACACTTCCTCAAGCTCAACCGCTACATGGCCAGCGCCGCGGCGCCGCTGTTCGATGCCGAGCGGCGACTGATCGGTGTGCTGGATGCCTCCAGCGACAGCTACCTGCCCGCCTCGCAGACCCTGGGCATGGTGCGGATGATGAGCCAGAGCCTGGAGAACCGGCTGATCCTGTCCCGCTATGGCGGACAATACCGGCAACTGAGTTTCAACACAGGCTCCAACAACCTCGACAGCCCGTGGGCCGGGCTGCTGCTGTTCGATGACCGTGGCCGCATCCAGGCCGCCAATCGCCGGGCTGACAGCCTGCTCGGCCACACGCCCCTGCAGCAGAACCTGGAGCAGGTGTTCCAGACGCCGCTGGCCGAGTTGCTCAAGCATGCCCAGGGCCAACCCTTCGCCGTCCAGGTGACCGGGCGCAATCGCTTCCACTGTCTGTTGCATGAGCCGCCTGCCCCAGCCTCGATGCCGGTAGCACAGCGAACGCCAGGCGTTGGCGATCCACGCATCGACAAGGCCCTGTACCAGGCCCGGCTGCTGCTGGAAAAGGACATTCCGGTGCTCGTCCACGGCGAAACCGGTGTTGGCAAGGAAGTCTTCGTCAAGGCCCTGCATGAAGCCAGTAGCCGCCGCGATCGACCCTTGATCGCAGTGAACTGCGCGGCCATTCCGGCCGAACTGGTGGAGTCGGAGCTGTTCGGCTATGAGAAAGGCGCCTTCACCGGTGCCCACCACAAGGGCAATGCGGGACTGATCCGCAAGGCCGAGCACGGCGTTCTGTTTCTCGACGAGATCGGCGACATGCCGCTGTCGACCCAGGCCCGCCTGCTGCGTTTTCTCCAGGAACGCAGCATCCAGCCCCTGGGCAGCGGCGAGCCGGTCACGGTGGATATCCGCGTGGTCTCGGCCACCAACCAGGATTTACAGGCTCAGGTGCGCGCCGGGCTGTTCCGCCAGGACCTGTATTACCGTATCGCCGGCCTGAGCCTGGTATTGCCGCCGCTGCGCGAGCGCAGTGATCGGCGCGGGCTGATCGAGCAGCTGCACCAGCGCTATCGCGAGCCGGGGCAGCCGAGGGAGCTCAGCACGAAAGTGCTGGAGGTGCTGATGCGACATCCCTGGCCGGGCAACGTGCGGCAGATGGCAAGTGTGCTGCAGATCGCCCTGGCACTGGCGGGCGAGTGTGCGGTGGCCCTGGAGCATCTGCCAGACAGCTTTTATGCCGAATTGCCCGACAGTGCGCCCGCTGTGCCGGCCCCACCTGCCAGCGATGATATTCAGGACCAATTGCGAGCCGCCGACGGCAATGTCTCACAACTGGCGCGACAGTTGGGCGTCAGCCGGACCACCCTGTACAAGCGCTTGCGCAGCGTCTGAATACGCCATCGCGGGGGCAGCCCCCCCCGACGGGGGGGGGGGGCGTGGCCCCCCGAAGCACCCCCCGCCACCCCACCACCCCCCGCCGCGGGGGGACCCACCAGATGAGCGAGAACCCCCGAAACC